>NZ_JBEPEL010000026.1:0-79629 GCF_040300825.1 Streptomyces sp. NPDC000229 | reverse complement strand
CTCCTCCAGCGGGCGGGCGAGCAGCCCGAGCCGGTGGCGCAGCTCGACGTGGTCGCCGGTGAGGCGGGCGGCGGTGGACGGCAGGTCGTGGGTGGCGGAGTGGGGTCAGGGGGGTGACTCGGCCCAGACGGCGGGGCCGCCGCCCTGCCAGTGGATGAGGCGGGTCGTGGCCACTTCGTCCGGGCCCAGTTCGAGGCCCACGGTGCTGAGCAGGTCGACCAGATCGGCGACGCTGTGGGCGAGGCCGAGGGGCTTGTCGTCGGCGTGGACGCTGCGGCCGCCGGTCGGGCTCGGCGGGGAGACGGTCACGGGCGGCGGGTTGGCGGTCATGCACTCACTCTGGGCCCGTACCCGTGCCCCGGCACGCCGGGGCACGGGTACGGGTGACGCGTCCGTCGGCTAGTCGCCCTTGCGCTGGCCCAGGGTGACGTCGACCGTCGTTTCCTTGCCTCCCCGCTCGTAGGTGAGGGTCACCTTGTCGCCCGGCTTGTGGGTCCAGATCTCGCTGATCAGGGTCGGGCCGCTGTCGATCGTCAGGTCGCCGAACTTGGTGATCACGTCACCCGGCTTGAGGCCCGCCTTCGCGGCCGGGCCGCCCGGGACGACGGCCGGGGTGCCGCCCTCGCCCTGGTCGGCGATGCGGGCGCCGCCGGACTCCTCGGTCATGTTCACCGTGGCGCCGATCACCGGGTAGACCGGCTGGCCCGTCTTGATCAGCTGGTCGGCGACTCCCTTGGCCTGGTTGACCGGGATGGCGAACCCGAGGCCGATCGAGCCCGCCTGCGACTGGCCGAGACCGCCGCTGCCGGCCGACTGGATGGCGGAGTTGATGCCGATCACCGCGCCGCGCGCGTCGAGGAGCGGGCCTCCGGAGTTGCCCGGGTTGATCGAGGCGTCGGTCTGGAGGGCGCTCATGTACGAGTTGCGGCCCGCGCCGCTGCCGTCGCCGGACGCGACCGGGCGGTTCTTGGCGCTGACGATGCCGGTGGTGACGGTGTTGGACAGGCCGAACGGCGCTCCGATCGCGATCGTCGAGTCACCGACGGCCACCTTGTCGGAGTTGCCCAGCGGGAGGGGGGTGAGGCCCGAGGGGGCGTTCTTGAGCTTCAGTACGGCGACGTCGTAGCCCTGGGCCCGGCCGACGACCTCGGCGTCGTACTTCTTGCCGTTGGAGAAGGTCGCGGAGAGGGTGCCGCCCTCCGCCGCGGAGGCGACCACGTGGTTGTTGGTGAGGATGTGGCCTTCCTTGTCGTACACGAACCCGGTGCCGGTGCCGCCCTCCGCCTCCGTGCCGCCCGACTTGGCCTCGATGGTGACGACGCTCGGCAGGGCCTTGCTCGCGACCGCGGCGACCGTGCCCGGCTCCCGCTTGAAGTCGGCCGGTGCCTCGCCCGCGGCGACGGTCGTCGAGCTGCTGGAGCCGCCGCCCTGCTCGGCCGCCCAGTAACCGATGCCCCCGCCGACGCCGCCCGCGACAAGCGCGGCGGCCAGGACGGCGGCGACCAGCCCGCCGCCGGAACGTTTGCGCGGCGGCTCGGCGACCGGCGGGAGCGGCGCGCCCCAGCCGGTGGGCGGTGGCGGCGGAGCCGGCCAGCCCGTGCCGGGGGGTGCGGCCGGGGGCGTGTGGGGCGGCGGCACGTCGTGGGTCTGCGTCGGCGCCGCCGGCGCCGCGGGTACGTGCGGGGGTGTACGGGGCGGTTCCGGCGCCGCCGGCGCCGTCTCGTGGGCGCCCTCCGTCGGCGCGGACGAAGAGGGCGGCACCGGAGGTGTGGACGGGGCGGAGGGGGCGGACGGGACCGCGTTGCCCTCGTTCTCAGTGCTCACGGCTCGGTCTCCTCAAGGTTCCACGTCGTCTACGTCGTCTACGTCGCAAGTGTCTGCGGACAGCTTTCCCCATAGGCCGTCAGGCCACTGTAAGCCGGAGCTGTGCGTCTTCGAGCCATCCTTTATTTCCGGCAAATCAGACGCCTGTCGAAGAGGGCCGAACAGCGGTGGCACCATGTCGCGGTGACCCACGCACGGCAGCACACGATCCAGGTCGTCGCCCACCGAGGCGCCTCCGAGGACGCGCCCGAGCACACCCTGGCCGCGTACATGAAGGCGATCGAGGACGGCGCCGACGCCCTCGAATGCGACGTACGGCTCACCGCCGACGGCCATCTCGTCTGCGTCCACGACCGCCGCATCAACCGCACCTCCAACGGCCGCGGCGCCGTCTCCACCCTGGAGCTGGCCGACCTGGCCCAGCTCGACTTCGGCGCCTGGAAGGACGCGAACGAGAGCCCGGACTGGGGCGACCCCGAGTACACCTCCGTACTGACCCTCGAGCGGCTGCTCGGCCTGGTGGCCGACGCCGGGCGGCGCATCGAGCTCGCCATCGAGACCAAGCACCCCACCCGCTGGGCCGGTCAGGTGGAGGCGCGGCTGGTGGAGCTGCTGGAGCGGTTCGGGCTGACCCGGCCGCGGACCGGCACCACCACCCCCGTACGGATCATGAGCTTCTCCGCCCGCTCGCTGCACCGGGTCGCGGCGGTGGCGCCCGCCGTGCCGACCGTGTACCTGATGCAGTTCGTCACCCCGCGCGTGCGTGACGGGCGGCTGCCCGCCGGATCCCGGATCGCCGGGCCGTCCATCCGGATCGTCCGCAACAACCCCGGCTACATCGCCCGCCTCCACCGGGCCGGCCACCGCGTCCATGTCTGGACGGTGAACGAGCCGGAGGACGTCGAGCTGTGCGCCCGGCTCGGAGTGGAGGCGATCATCACCAACCGCCCCAAACAGGTACTGACCCAACTCGGTCGCCTGTAATGCCCGTTACAGGGAGTGCCCCGGCGCGTTCGCTCCGTCGCCGACCGTGTCGAGTACGTCACCACACACCGGTTGGCCGGTTTCCGGTCCAGTCCATTGGGGCATTCACTCCGTGGCGTGGGGCAAAGGAGGTCTCGGGGGTGGCGTTGGTGGTGGCACAGGAGGTGCCCACGTCGTCGAGCATGGCCGTACCCCATGGCCCTGCGGGCGTGGGGGAGGCCAGACACCGCATGCGGGAGCAGCTGAGCCGCAGCGGTATGGCCGAATCGGTCGTCGACGATGCCGTACTGGTCCTTTCCGAACTGCTCAGCAATTCCTGCCGGCACGGCAGGCCGCTGGGCCGGGGGGTGGAGGTCGGTGACGGTGACATCCGCGCCGCCTGGCGCGTCGACAAGCACGGCGCGCTGACCGTCGAGGTGACGGACGGCGGTGGTCCGACCCGCCCGGTTCCTGCCACGCCCTCGGTGACCGCGCGCGGCGGCCGGGGGCTGAACATCATCAGCGCGCTCGCCCAGGACTGGGGCGTACGCGACAGCGCGTCCGGCGAGGTGACGGTGTGGGTGCTCCTCACGGGAGGCCACCGGCGCGACGACTTCGCTACGCGCGTCACCGGTCCGGGCTTCGACTTCCTGGACACGTACGAGGCGTACGGCGCGTACGAGGACGTCGACTGACCCGCACGGCGAACGGCGTCCCGACGCACGTGGCCCGGCCGGCGCCTCCGGGCGGCTAGGCTCGCGGCCGACACAGCAGTGCCGCACCGCCGTTACGGGAGAGTCAGACCATGGGCAAGAAGCGTCCCCAGACCAAGGCCGGGAAGCCGCAGGCGACCAATGAGCACGTTCCGGTCGTCGGGGCCCGCGAGCCCTGCCCCTGCGGTTCCGGCCGCCGCTACAAGGCCTGCCACGGCCGGGAGGCCGCGCACGCGGTGACCGAGCTGGTCCAGCGGCCCTTCGAGGGCCTGCCCGGCGAGTGCGACTGGGTCGCCCTGCGGGAGCTGGTCCCGGCCGCGACCGCGCCGCTCCACCTCAAGGGCGGCCTCCCCGAGGGCGTGCCCTCCGTGACGCTCGCGACGGTCCTGCCGATGGCCTGGCCCGCGCTGCGCCGTGACGACGGCTCCGTCCTGCTGGCGCTCCAGAACGACACCTCCTCCGGCGACCTGAGCCGGGACCTCGCGGACACCCTCCAGCGGGCGCTGGCCGCCCAGCCGGGTACTCCGGTCGCGGCCCAGAGGGTGCAGGCGGACGGGCCGCGCCTCCAGGACCTGCTGGACCCGGACGCCGGTTTCGAGCCGGTCGTCCACTCGGGCTTCGAGTTCTGGGTGCCGGACTCCGAGCAGAGCGCGTCGCCGGAGGTGGCCGCCTCCCTGGAGCGGGCCAACGCCGCCGCGATCCCGACCGTCAAGCTGTCCGGCGTGGACGCCGCGTACTGGTGCGAGACGCCCGAGAAGAACCACCTGCGCTGGGTCATGCCGCACCCCGAGGAGCAGCTGCTCGACGCGCTGGCCCGGCTTCAGGCCGCCGGGCGGTCCTCGCTCGGCGAGGGCACCCGGCTGGTCGGCTCGTTCCGCGCGCACGGGCTGATGGTCCCGGTGTGGGACCTGCCGACCGGAATGGGTGCCAAGGAGTGCGAGCAGCCGGCCGCCGAGTTCGCCGAGCGGCTCGCGGGCGCGCTCGCCGTCGACGCTCCGCTGACGGCGGAGGAGCGGCGGGCCCGCGGCGGGCTCACCAACCGCCAGGTCACCCTCAGCTGATCCATTACCAGAGGCGGAAGTGGTTGCCATCCCGACCGGTCGGTGACTTCCGCCACAATGGTCTGTACTCGAGGGTAAATCCCTGTCCGAATAACTGAGATCGAATTTGCGAACAGCCGATCTCTTGTTACGGTGCTTGAAGCCCGGTCGCTGGTGCATCCCCCGTCGCCAGCGACCGGGCCCTTCCATTTCCGCGGAATGGGATCTTCCGGTTCGATCCCTCAACTGGCCGCAGGATCGGGGGAGTTGCTCCCCGATCGCAGCAGCAGCGCGCTTTCACCGTTCTCCGCGAACTCCGCCACCGCCGTGTATTCGGCGGAACTCCCGCGTGACGGTTCCCTGGGCGTCTCACATACGCCCGGCTCGTCCTCCGCCCGCACCTCGCAATGCGCTTGCACGGTGCGCCCGCCGGGGCCCATCAAGGTGAGTACGGCCCCGAGCTCTTCGCCCGTCGCATTGCGGTAGTAGGTGCGCGCCCAGGTGTCGCGCGCCTCGGTCAGTACGCACGTCTGGGCCTCCACGCCGCCCGGCGAGGCCACCTCCGGCCCGCAGCTCGCGAGACTCGCCGTAGTGGGGGGCGTGGGGGACGGGGACGGGGACGGAGGGGCGACCGGGGCATCGATTCCGGCCAGAAGTGCCGGCGCCGCCCCCCGCTTCGCATCCACGGTCGGCGCGCCGGGACTGCCGGCCGGTCCGGCGGAGGCGGCCAGCGGCAGCAGCGCGGCGGAGAGCACCACGGCCCCGAGCCCGATCACGCGGAGATTCATGGGGGACCCCACCTGCCCATTGCCCGGGATTCTTGACGGTGGGGCGACGATATCGACGGAACGCGGCCAACCCGGCAGCCGTGCGCCCGATTCCCGTACAACTCGGCCCCGCTCACACCCGTACGAGTGACACACGGGTGACAGCGGGGCCGGAAGCCGGAGCGCGGGCCTCAGCAGGAAGCCGGAGCAGCCGCCTCAGTAGCGCAGGCGGCTGCCGCCGTCCGGGGCGCTCGTGCTCGCTTCGACCAGCGCGTCCACGACCGCCTCCACATCCGGCAGCCACGGCGACGCGGACCCGGCGAGCGGGGCGCGTTCCCAGCGCACCTGCCCCGTCCCGGTGTGCGACGGCGGCAGCACCAGGTACCCGCCTTCTCCGTGGAACCGCAGCGAGCTGGGCACGCAGTCCTTGGCGTACAGCAGCTCGCCCAGCTGTTCGAGGGTGTACGGGGCCACCAGCAGGGACCAGCGGGTGGGCGTCGCCACCACCGGGCCGAGCCGCATCTCCATCCGGTCGAGCACGGCCAGTGCCCGTGCCCCCGCGACGGCGGGCAGGCTCACCGCGCACGGTGCGCGGCCGCCGGTGGCGAGCACGACCGGGGCGTCGGGGCGGTTGGTCCACCACCAGCGCACCATCCGCTCGTCGGTGGAGGCCGCGAGCAGGCCGGGGTCGAAGGGGTGTGCGCCGGGTACGACGCACTCGGGGTCGGGACAGGCGCATCCGCGTTCCCGGTCACCGCGGCCTCCGGCCGCCTTCAGTCCCACGCCGGGGAGTACGGGCCAGTCCCACTCGGTGGCGCACAGGAGCGCCGCGTCCAGATGGGCGGGCCTCCTTCTGCGCCGGAACCGGAGCCTGCGTCGCCTTCCGAGGATCTCGCGCATGAGCGCTCGTTCCTTTCCGTTGAACGCCGAGGTCATCCACATGACAACAGGTGTGCGTCACTTCACTGTGCGTACGGTCCGGCGCGTCACCGCCCCGTGCCGGTGCCGGCATGGGGCCGGCCTCTCTTCGCCTGCGGCAAGAAGCACCGCCGGGGCCGCCGAGCGTGGGCCGAGCCGCAGCCCGGGCCGGCTATCCGTCCATTAAACGCGTGGCGAGGGGTGGCGCGCCCATGGCGCGCACTGGCTGTCCCGCTTGTCCCGCTGTTCTGGTTCCCCGCCACTCGGGATGGGGCGTGGCCTTCGGAGTCAAGGACGCCAGGGTCCCCCGCGAGGTTCCGGGCTTGTCCCAACTGCCCCTGGCCGACACCGATTACGTACCCAGCCCACTCGGAACGACGCCCCTTCGGACCGCGCCTGCCGACGCCGCCTCCGGGGGGTGCTCCTTTTCGAACGGGGCTCAGTCGACCGCAAATCCTGTCCATGGGGGCATTTTTGAGCCAAGTTGCGGCTCACGTAAATACCGCGCGCCCGCCCCGTGACAATGCTGGACATCCCCTTACTTCTGCGTGTAGATGTGGTTGCAGTGACAGCGGCGCAGATTGACATGGGGGTTTGCGATGCTATCCAGCGAAACGCACCCGTCGAAGACCCGGTTGCCATGAGCGCCCCTCACCTGCCGAAAGTGGCTGGAATCGATCCAACCGTCCCGGCGCCCGCGCACACTGCGGCGCCTCTCCCGGGCCTCCCGACCCCTCCCGTCGCGCCCGGCGCGATGATCCAGGACAAGCTGGCGGGCTGGGTCTCCGACCTCACCACGCTGCACGAGCTCACCGAACGCCTCACCCGTACGGGCACCGTCGACGACGCCCTCCAGGAGTTGCTGCGCGCCGGCGCCGCGCTGGTCGGGGCCCGCCGCGGCATGGCCGTCCTCGAACCCGCCGACGGCCTCGGCCCCACCACCACCATCGGCCTGGGCCTGGCCCACGCCGACCTCGGGACCATCGAGACCGTGCCGCGCAGCGCCACCTCCTACGGCCGCATCCTCGACGACGTCCCCGGTGAACCCGCCTCCGAGCGCCGGCGCCCCGGACCCGTCGCCGTCCCCGACCTGTTCGCCGACGAGGGCCTCGACCCGCGCCACCGCGAAGTCGCCGCCCGGCTCGGCTACGCCGCCAGCTACACCGTTCCGCTCGTCACCGAGGCGGCCGGGAGGCTGGGCGCCGCCGTCTGGCTGTACGACGAGCCCGCCGAACCGACCGAGGGGCGGCGCCACCTCGTCGGGCTCTACGGGCAGTACGCCTCCGAGCACCTGGCCCGGCTGCTGGAGCTGGAGCGGGGCCGCGCCAGGCTGGCCACCATCGCCGAGGAGCTGCTGCCGAGCCGCCTGCCACGCGTCCCGGGCGTCCAGCTCGCCGCCCGGCACCGCACCGGGCCGCAGGGCGGCGGCGACTGGTACGACGCGCTGGCGCTCCCGGAAGGCGCGCTCGGCATGGCGGTCGGGTCGGTGTCCGGGTCCGGGCCGAGCGCGCTGGCCGCGATGGGACGGCTGCGTGCCTCGCTGCGGGCGTACGCCGTGATGGAGGGCGAGGACCCGGTCGCCGTGCTCTCCGACCTGGAGCTGCTGTTGCGGCTGACGGAGCCGGCCCGGTCGGCCACCGCGCTCTTCGCGTACACCGAGCCCGCGCACCGCAAGATCGTCCTGGCCGGGGCCGGGCACACCCCGCCGCTGATCGTGGGCGAGCGGCGCACCGAGTACGTCGAGACGTCGCTGTCGGCGCCGCTGGGGATGCTCGCGTGCTGGGAGGCGCCGAGCGTGGAGATCGCCCCCGAGCCCGGCGAGACGGTGCTCTTCTACACGGACGGGCTGCTGCGCCGCACCGGGGAGTCGACCGACCGGGCCTTCGCGCGGCTGCACGCGGCGGCCGCCACCGTCCCCAGGGCGGACCGGCCGGATCCGGGCGCGATCGCCGACCACGTCCTGCGGACGGTGCTGCCCGACGGCGGCTCCGGCGACGAGGACGTGGTGCTGCTGGCGGCCCGGTTCGAGTGACGTTTCGCGTGACATAAGGCCCTGGGGCCGTCTTCCGTACGACCGTACGATGGTGGGCGTCCCCCTGCTCGGCCACCGCCGGGCCTCCGGGGGGAATCCGAGTGTCGTACCAACAGGAGGCGGACCCGTGGCCGAAGAGCTCACGCCGGCGATCCCGGAAGAGTCGGAAGAGCCGATCAAGCAGCGCAAGAACGGCCTGTACCCGGGCGTGTCCGACGAGCTCGCGGAGAACATGAAGTCCGGCTGGGCCGACACCGAGCTGCACGGCCTGGAGCCCATCCCCCAGGCCGCCCACACCGCCGCCCGGCGCGCCGCGCTGTCCGAGCGCTTCCCCGGCGAGCGGCTGGTGATCCCCTCGGGCAACCTGAAGACCCGCTCCAACGACACCGAGTACGCCTTCCGCCCGTCGACCGAGTACGCGTACCTCACCGGCGACCACACCCACGACAGCGTGCTGGTGCTGGAGCCGAAGAAGAGCGGCGGGCACGAGGCGACGATCTACCTGCTGCCGCGCTCCAACCGGGAGAACGGCGAGTTCTGGCTGGACGGCCAGGGCGAGCTGTGGGTGGGCCGCCGGCACTCCCTCACCGAGGCGGAGCAGCTGCTCGGCATCCCGGCCAAGGACGTGCGGGAACTGCCCCGGCACCTGAGCGAGGCCACCGGCCCGGTGCGCAACGTGCGCGGCCATGACGCGGGCATCGAGGCGGCCCTGACCGACAAGGTCACCGCCGAGCGCGACGAGGAGCTGCGGGTGTACCTCTCCGAGGCGCGCCTGGTGAAGGACGACTTCGAGATCGGCGAGCTCCAGCGTGCCTGCGACTCGACCGCGCGGGGCTTCGAGGACGTCGTACGCGTCCTCGACAAGGCCGAGGCGACCAGCGAGCGGTACATCGAGGGCACGTTCTTCCTGCGGGCCCGTGTCGAGGGCAATGACATCGGTTACGGCTCGATCTGCGCGGCCGGACCGCACGCCACGACCCTGCACTGGGTGCGCAACGACGGCCCGGTCCGCTCCGGTGAGCTGCTGCTGCTGGACGCCGGCGTGGAGACGACGACGCTCTACACGGCCGACGTGACGCGGACCCTGCCGATCAACGGCCGCTTCACCGACCTCCAGCGCAAGATCTACGACGCCGTGTACGACGCCCAGGAGGCGGGCATCGCGGCGGTGAAGCCGGGCGCGAAGTACCGCGACTTCCACGACGCCGCGCAGCGGGTGCTGACCGAGCGGCTGGTGGCGTGGGGGCTGCTCGGCGACATGGACGTGGAGAAGGTCATGGAGCTGGGCCTCCAGCGCCGCTGGACCCTGCACGGCACCGGTCACATGCTGGGCATGGACGTCCACGACTGCGCGGCCGCGCGGACCGAGACGTATGTGGACGGCGTCCTGGAGCCGGGCATGTGCCTGACCGTCGAGCCGGGCCTGTACTTCCAGGCGGACGACCTGACCGTGCCGGAGGAGTACCGGGGCATCGGCGTGCGGATCGAGGACGACATCCTGGTCACGGAGGACGGCAACCGGAACCTGTCGGCCGCGCTGCCGCGCCGGTCGGACGAGGTCGAGGCGTGGATGGCGGCCCTGAAGGGCTGACGCCCGCGATGTCGCCCACGCGATGACGCCCGCGCGACAACGGACGAAAGGCCCCCCGCCGCCATGCCGGTGGGGGGCCTCGCCGTGTGCGTCACGACGCCACGAGCGGAGCGTCCGTACGCCACTTGACGATCTTGTCGAAGCTCACCACCGCGCCGCCGCGGCCCGATCTGTTGCCGAAGTGGACGTGGTCGGCCAGTTCTTCGATGAGGCGCAGGCCTCGTCCGTCCTCGGCCTCCAAGGCGGGCCTGCGCACCGCCGGCGCGGGGCCGACGGGGAAACCCGGGCCCGAGTCCGCCACTTCGATGCGGCACTTCTCGCCGTCCAGGTACGCGGTCACCCGGTACTCGGCGGAGACGTCCCCGGTCTCCGTCCGCCCGCCGTGCTCCACCGCGTTGGCGCACGCTTCGGTGAGGGCGAGGGACAGGTCGTAGGAGATCTCCGGGTCGACGCCCGCGGTCTCCATCGTGCCGAGAAGGAGGCGACGGGCGAGCGGAACGCTCGCAGCCTCGCGCCGCAAATGGAGAGACCACCAGATGCTCATGCTCCAGCCTCCTGGCTGCGGCTCGACATACCGATACGTATTGCCCCTACTTGTCGGTCGTAAGCGCCGCGTTGACGCCACAGCCCTCGTTCGGCGGATATGCGTAGCCCGTACGCCGGTGTATGTCGGTGTGTGTCGGACTCTGTCGGGGCCTTGCGGACTCCGACGGTGAAACAGTGACCTTCCGGACCTGCCGTGTGGCGCGAAGGGGCGCAGTGCGATGATGGCCCGGCCATGTCTGCCCCTTCCGCTGGTCCGCGGCTGCTGAGGGCCGCGGTGTTCACCGCGGTCTGCCTCGTGCTGTCCGCGCTGGGACATGTGCTCGCGGCCTGCGAGACCGTCCCGTGGTGGACGCTGGCCCTCGGGTTCCTGTGTGTCTTCGCGCTGACCGTGCCGTTCGCCGGGCGCGAACGGTCGCTTCCGGTGATCGCCGCGGCGCTGGCCGGCGGACAGCTCGGCCTGCACGCGCTGTTCGGGCTCGGGCAGCGGCAGCAGCTCATGGTGGATATCGGCGACCGGGCGGACGACGCACTGATCCGGATGGCTGCCAAACTGGTGTGCGGGGCGGGCGCCGCGTCGCTGAGCCCCGCCGACGCGCACCGGATCGTCACCCGCGCCGGGCTCGACCCGGCCGCCGCGACCAGCTCGCACGCCGGGCACGCCGGGCACGCCGGGCATGTCGTGGAGCCCGCCGCCGGGTGGTGGCCCAGTCTTCCCATGGTCCTCGGGCACCTGCTGGCCGCCGTGGCGACCGGGTGGCTGCTGCGGCGCGGCGACCTCGCGCTGCTGAAGCTGGCCCGGCTGTCGGCGCACGGCGCCACCGGGCTCGCCGAAGGGGCGCTCGTACGCTCGCTGCGCGCCGCCCTCGTCCTCGTACGCGCCCTGCTGGCCGGGCTGCCCGCGCTGCCCGCGGGCGGGCCGAGGCCGCCGCGTACCGACGACGGCCCCCCGCCGCCCGCCGCGGCGGAAGAACTTCAGCACACGGTGATCAGGCGCGGCCCCCCGGCCGTATCGCTCTACGCCCTCGCAGCCTGACACGGCCCACTCGACGGGAGTGGCGCCGTGGTGCGCCCGTGCGCACGCGTCCACTTTCCTGATCCCTGTGGAGTGTGTTCCGTCATGAACGTCTCTTCCCGTATCGCCCTCGCCGCCGGCGTCGCCGCCTCCTCCGTCGTCCTGCTCTCCGGTACCGCCTTCGCGCACGTCGGCGTGGAGCCGCAGGGCGAGGCGGCCAAGGGCGGCTACGCCACGGTGAACTTCAAGGTCCCGAACGAGCGCGACAACGCCTCGACCGTGAAGCTCGAAGTGACCCTCCCCACCGACACGCCGATGGCCTCCGTGATGCCGCAGCCCGTCCCCGGCTGGACGGTCAAGGTCGACAAGGCCAAGCTCGCCAAGCCGCTCGACATGCACGGCAAGAAGATCACCGAGGCCCCCTCCAAGATCACCTGGACGGCGGACGGTTCGAAGATCGGCCCCGGGCAGTTCCAGCAGTTCCCGGTCTCGCTCGGGCAGCTCCCCGAGAACGCCGACAAGCTCGTCTTCAAAGCCCTCCAGACGTACGACAACAAGGAGGTCGTGCGCTGGATCGAGGAGCCGAAGGACGGCGCGCCCGAGCCGGAGGCCCCCGCGCCCGTGCTCAAGCTGTCCGCGGCCACGGGCGACCACCACGCCGGCGGCAGCACGGCCGCCAAGGGCCACGACACGGAGAAGAACGCGGAGTCCGCCGCCGCCTCCACTGACACCACCGCCCGTGTCCTCGGTGTCGGCGGCATTCTCGTCGGCGCCGCCGGTGTCGCCTTCGGTGTCCTCGCCGGACGCCGCCGCTCGGCCTGACGGCCACCCCCGAAACACCGAGAGAGAAACCCCATGCACATCCAGAAGACCGGCGGGCGGCTCCGGCCGCGCCGCCGCACCCCGGTGCTCGCCGCCGCACTCGTCGCCGTGTCGGCGCTCACCCTGTCGGCCTGCGGCGACGGCGGCAAGGACACGGCCGGTGACTCGGTCGCCGGCGTGTCCGTCGAGGCGTCGCCGGAGAAGGCCGGGACCGTACTGGACCGGCCCTTCGAGAAGCCCAACCTCGTCCTGAAGGACACCAAGGGCCAGACGTACGACCTCCGGGAGCGGACCAAGGGCAAGCCGACGCTGATCTACTTCGGCTACACGCACTGCCCCGACGTCTGCCCGCTGACGATGAGCAACATCGCGCTGGCCTACAAGGAACTCCCCAAGGCGGACCGGGACAGGCTCCAGGTCGTCTTCGTCACCACCGACCCCGAACGGGACACCTCCGCCGAGCTCGCCAAGTGGCTGCCCGGCGCCGGCGACCCGTCCTTCATCGGCCTCACCGGCGACTTCCCGACCATCCAGGCCGGCGCCCGCCAGATGGGCATCGGCATCGACCCGCCGAAGAAGGAGAAGGACGGATCGGTCGTCTCCATGCACGGCGCGCAGGTGATCGCCTTCTCGCCGAGGACCGACCAGGGCTACGTCATCTACGGCGAGGACACCACCGCCGAGGATTACGAGAAGGACCTGCCGAAGATCATCAAGGGGGAGAACCCGTGACCCGCCGCACCACCCTCACCGCCCTGACCACCGTCGTGGCCCTCGCCGGGGCCATGGCGCTGGGCGGATGCTCCTCCGACAGCGGGCCCGCGCGGCCCGAACTGAAGGTCGACGGGGCCTTCATGCCGCAGCCCGTGGGCGACATGGCGGGCGGCTTCCTGACCGTCACCAACACGGGCGGCGCGGCGGACAAGCTCACCTCGGTCACCAGCCCGCTCTCCGACGACGTCCAGATCCACGAGACCAAGAACCAGAAGATGCGGCAGGTGAAGTCCTTCGAGATCCCCGCCAACGGTGAGCTGAAGCTCGAACGCGGCGGCAGCCACATCATGTTCATGGCCATCAAGAAGCAGCCGAAGCAGGGCGAGAAGGTGCGGATAGAGCTGCACTTCGAGAGGTCCGAGCCGATCACGGTCGACCTGCCGGTGGAAGCCGCCACCCACAACCCGTCGAAGCACTAGGCACTCGGGGGACCGACCACCATGAAAGCCACCGCCCCGCGCTTCGGAACCGCCCACGCACTGGGGCTGCTGCTGGCCGCCCTGGCACTGCTCGGCACCGTGCTCTCCGGTACGGCGAGCGCCCACGCCGCGCTGACCGGCAGCGACCCGAAGGACGGGGCGGTGGTCGCCACCGCCCCCAAGGGCGTCACGCTCACCTTCTCCGAGCAGGTCGCCATGGGGGACGACTCGATCCGCGTGCTGGAGCCGAGCGGCAAGCGCGCCGACACCGGCGAGCTGCGCAACCTGTGCGCCGGAGCGATCGTCAAGTACGGCGTCAACCTGCACGCCGGGCTGCCGGACGGCACGTACACCGTCGCCTGGCGCGCCATCTCCGCCGACAGCCACCCCATTTCGGGGGCGTACACCTTCTCCATCGGCGCCCCGTCGCAGACGACCGTCGCGCTGCCGAAGGAGGAGGCGGGCGGCGGACTCGTCGGAGTGCTGTACGGCATCGCGCGGTACGTCTCGTACGGCGGTTTCATCCTGCTGGCGGGTGGCGGCGCGTTCGTCCTGGCCTGCTGGCCACGCGGCGCTGCGCTGCGGCCGCTGCAACGGCTCGTGGTGCGCGGGTGGGTGGCGCTGACGGCGGCGACCCTCGCGCTGTTGCTGCTGCGCGCGCCGTACACGGGAGCAGCCTTCGGGCTGGACTCACTCGGTGCGGTCCTGGAGACCAAGACCGGGGCCGCGCTCGTCTCGCGGCTGCTGCTGCTCGGCGCGGCGGCACTGTTCGTCGCGGTGCTGTTCGGCGCCTACACCAGGCGTGAGGACGAGAGCGAGAAGAAGGACCTGACCTTCGGGCTCGCGATCGGCGGCACGGTGGTCGCGGCCGGGATCGCCGCCACCTGGGCGCTCTCCGAGCACGCGTCGGCCGGGCTCCAGCCACTCGTCGCGATGCCGGTCGACATCCTGCACCTGCTGGCGATGGCCGCCTGGCTGGGCGGTCTGGCCGCGCTGCTGGTCGCCCTCCACCGGGAGCCGTCGATCGAGCGGTCGGCGGTACGGCGCTTCTCACGCGTCGCGTTCGGCTCCGTCGTCGTGCTGGCCGCGACCGGGATCTACCAGTCGTGGCGGCAGGTCGGCTCCTGGTCGGCGCTGACCGGCACGGCGTACGGCCGGCTGCTGCTGCTCAAGGTGGGACTGGTCGCCGTCCTGGTCGGGGTCGCGTGGATCTCGCGGCGGTGGACCGAGCGGCTGGCGGAGACCGCTTCGACGGAGGCAGCGGGCGAGGAGGCGGAGGAGGCCGGTGCCGGCGCCGGTGCCGACGCTGATCCGGTCACCGTGCCGGACGACGTACCGGAGGACATACCGGACGACGTACCGGAGGAGCGCGCCGCTCAGCTCGCCCGCCAGCGGGCCGCCCTCGCCACCGCCCGCGCGAAGCGAGCCCGCGACGCCGACCCCGGGCGCGCCGGGCTGCGCCGGTCCGTGCTGGCCGAGGCGGGCGTCGCGGTGGTGCTGCTCGCCGTGACGACCGTACTGACGACGACCGAGCCGGGCCGTACCGTCGAGGAGGCGGGCCGTACGCAGGCGTCGTCGCCCTCGCCCGCCGTGCCGGACCGGCCGCTCGACCTGACGCTGCCCTTCGACACCGGCGGCGCCGTCAACGGCAAGGGGACCGTACGGCTCACCCTCGACCCCGGCCGTTCGGGCGCGAACGCCATGCACGTGTACGCGACCGGCGCGAACGGGCGGCCCCTGGACCTGCCCGAGCTGAAGGTGTCCTTCACCCTGGAGTCGAAGCAGATCGGCCCCCTGCCCGTCGTACCGGACCGGGTCACGGCCGGACACTGGACCTCGGCCGCCGTGCAGATCCCGATGCCGGGCGAGTGGAAGCTCCGGGTGACCGTCCGGACCTCCGACATCGACCAGACCACCCTCGACAAGAACGTGAAGATCGGCTGACCTGATCGTGAGCACCGAGAACCTCGACATCTCCAGGCGCCGGCTGCTGGGAACCGTCGGCGCGGCCGGCGTCACCGGGCTGGCGCTGGGCGCGGCCGGCGGCGCCGCCACGTACGCCGCCGCCGGTTCGCAGCCGGCCGGCGCGGCGCTGGCGACCGTCGGCTCGACGTCCGTGCCGTTCCGCGGTACCCACCAGGCGGGCATCCTCCAGCCGTTGCAGGCGCGCGGGCACCTGATCGCCTTCGACCTGGCGCCGGGCGCGGGGCGCAAGGAGGCCGTCGCGCTGATGCGCCGCTGGTCGGCGGCGGCCGAGCTGCTGATGGCGGGCAAGCCGGTGGGCGACGGGGACACGGGGGTCGCCCTGGACGCGGGGCCGTCCTCCCTGACGGTCACGTTCGGCTTCGGCGCCTCCTTCTTCGACCGGACGGGGCTGGTGGCTCGGCGGCCCGCGGAGCTGGACCCGCTGCCCGCCTTCTCGTCCGACCAGCTGGACCCGAAGCGGTCGGGCGGCGACCTGTGGGTGCAGATCGGCGCCGACGACGCGCTCGTCGCCTTCCACGCCCTGCGCGCCATCCAGAAGGAGGCGGGCCTGGCCGCGAAGGTGCGCTGGCAGATGAACGGCTTCAACCGCTCGCCGGGCGCCACCGCGCACCCGATGACGGCCCGCAATCTGATGGGCCAGGTGGACGGTTCGCGCAACCCGAAGCCGTCCGAACCGGACTTCCAGGAGCGGATCTTCGTCCCGGAGGGCGGGGAACAGCCGTGGATGGCGGGTGGTTCGTACGCCGTCGTCCGGCGGATCCGGATGCTGCTGGACGACTGGGAGAAGCTGCCGCTGAAGCAGCAGGAGCGGGTGATCGGCCGCCGGAAGTCGGACGGGGCGCCGCTGACGGGCGGGAGCGAGACGACCGAGATCGACCTGGACAGGACGGGGCCGGACGGGAAGCTGGTCGTCCCCGACAACGCGCACGCGCGGATCTCGGCGCCGGAGCAGAACGGCGGTGCGGCGATGCTGCGGCGGCCGTTCTCGTTCCACGACGGGATCGGGGCGGACGGGACGCCGGACGCCGGGCTGCTGTTCGTCGCCTGGCAGGCCGATCCGCGCAGGGGGTTCGTACCGGTGCAGCGGAAGCTGGACCGGGGGGACGCGCTGTCGCCGTTCATCCGGCACGAGGCGAGCGGCCTGTACGCGGTGCCGGGCGGCCCGGGTGAGGGCGAATACGTGGGGCAGCGGTTGCTGGAGGCGTGATCGCGGGTCCGCGGAGAGATCGCGGATCCGCAGAGGGATCGCGGGTCCGCGAAGGCTTCCGGCGCATTAGGGTGACCGGTATGTCGGCCACTCGCTATACGTATCTCGGTCCCGAGGGCACCTTCACCGAGGCCGCCCTGCGCACGCTCCCGGAAGCGGCCACGCGGGAGCTGGTGCCGATGGTCTCCGTGCCCGCGGCCCTGGACGCCGTGCGCAACGGGGAGGCCGCCGCCGCCCTCGTACCGATCGAGAACTCGGTGGAGGGCGGGGTGACCGCGACCGTCGACGAGCTGGCGTCCGGCCGGCCGCTGATGATCTACCGCGAGGTGCTGCTGCCGATCGCGTTCGCGCTGCTGGTGCGGCCGGGCACGAAGCTCTCCGACATCAAGACGGTGACCGGGCACCCGGTCGCCCAGCCGCAGGTGCGCAACTGGCTGCGGGCGCATCTGCCCGAGGCGGTGTGGGAGTCGGCCGCGTCGAACGCGGACGGTGCGCGGCTGGTGCAGGAGGGGCGGTTCGACGCGGCGTTCGCGGGTGAGTTCGCGGCGGCGACGTACGGGCTCGAAGCGCTGGTCACGGAGATCCACGACGCCGAGAACGCGGAGACCCGGTTCGTGCTGGTCGGCCGCCCGGCCCGGCCGGCGGCGCCGACGGGTGCCGACAAGACCTCGGTGGTCATCTGGCAGCGCGAGGACCATCCGGGTGCGCTGCTGGAGCTGCTCCAGGAGTTCGCGGCGCGCGGGGTCAACCTGATGCTGCTCCAGTCGCGGCCGACGGGCGCCGGTATCGGCAACTACTGCTTCGCCATCGACGCGGAGGGCCACATTTCCGACCGCCGGGTCGCCGAGGCGCTGATGGGCCTGAAGCGGATCTGCGCGAACGTCCGGTTCCTCGGGTCGTATCCGCGGGCGGGTGCGACGGCCGACGACGTGACCCCGCTTCGGCCCGGGACGTCCGACCAGGACTTCACGGCGGCGGCGGACTGGCTGGCGCGGTGCCAGGACGGACGGACCTGAGCGACGTCCACAAAAAGTTATCCACAGGGCCGCTTCTCGACCTGGGGACAAGTCGACAACACAACCGGACAGGGTCGACAAATCGCTCCAGTCATCTCAGGTGGCGGCAGAGCGCGGCACGTCGACCGTGTCACCTCAATTCCGTCGAACAACTCCTTAGAGCGAGAATTTCCCACCCGAATGAGTGTGTGGGCGGGGTTTGATCAGGGAATCCAGGGTGACGGCAGGGCATTCGGAATGATCAATTCCTGAGTCCACAGCGGATTCACACAGCCTGTGGATAACTTTGCGAATCCATCGGCGTCTGTGGACAAAGGCACCGCCGCGGCGCGGCAGTCGGCACGACAGCGGTGCGGCAGCGGCACGACAGTCGGTGCCGCAGCGGCGCGGCAGTCGGCGCGGGGTGCGGCACGGCAGCAGCGCGGCAGCAGCGCGGCAGCAGCGCGACAGCGGCGCTCGAACGGCGCGGGAGGAACGCCGTGGAGAGCGGGAATTCCGTTCACTTTCCCCAGGAATGAATTCCGGCAATTCGGGCAAAGTAACACGCAAGGGCCGCACGGCATATCGGCTGGGGTGACACGAGCACGCACCGGTAGCCTGGTGGGGTGATTGACCTTCGCCTGCTCCGTGAGGACCCCGACCGTGTTCGCGCCTCCCAGCGCGCCCGTGGAGAGGACGTCGGCCTCGTCGACGCCCTGCTCTCCGCCGATGAGCGGCGCAGGTCGTCCGGCGTCCGCTTCGACGAACTCCGCTCCGAGCAGAAGGCGCTCGGCAAGCTGATCCCCAAGGCTTCCCCGGAGGAGCGCGCGGAGCTGCTGCGGAAGGCCGAGCAGCTGAAGACCGACGTCAAGGCCGCCGACGCCGCCCAGAACGAGGCGGACGAGGAGACCAAGCGGCTGCTGCTCCAGCTCGGCAACCTCGTCCACGAGGACGTGCCGGTCGGCGGCGAGGAGGACTTCGTCGTCCTGGAGACGCACGGCACGATCCGCGACTTCGGCGCCGAGGGCTTCGAGCCCAAGGACCACCTGGAGCTCGGCGAGGCGCTGGGGGCCATCGACGTCGAGCGCGCCGCCAAGGTCTCCGGCTCGCGCTTCTACTACCTGACGGGCGTCGGCGCACTGCTGGAGCTCGCGCTCGTCAACGCGGCGATCGCGCAGGCGACGGAGGCTGGGTTCATCCCGATGCTGACGCCCACGCTGGTCCGCCCGCGTGCCATGGAGGGCACCGGTTTCCTCGGCCAGGCCGCCGAGAACGTGTACCACCTGGAGAAGGACGACTACTACCTGGTCGGTACGTCCGAGGTGCCGCTGGCCGCGTACCACATGGACGAGATCCTCGACGCGGAGAAGCTGCCGCTGCGGTACGCCGGCTTCTCGCCGTGCTACCGGCGCGAGGCCGGCACGTACGGCAAGGACACCCGGGGCATCTTCCGGGTCCACCAGTTCGACAAGGTGGAGATGTTCTCGTACGTCGCCCCCGAGGACGCCGAGGCCGAGCACAAGCGGCTCCTGGACTGGGAGAAGCAGTGGCTGACGTCCCTGGAACTGCCGTTCCAGGTGATCGACGTCGCCACCGGTGACCTGGGCGCCTCCGCCTCGCGCAAGTACGACTGCGAGGCCTGGATCCCGACGCAGGGCAAGTACCGCGAGCTGACGTCCGCCTCCAACTGCGACAGCTTCCAGGCGCGGCGGCTGTCGGTGCGGATGCGCGACGGCAAGAAGGTCCAGCCGCTGGCGACCCTCAACGGCACGCTGTGCGCCGTACCGCGCACGATCGTCGCGCTCCTGGAGAACCACCAGCAGGCCGACGGTTCCGTGCGGGTCCCCCCGGTCCTCCGGCCCTACCTCGGTGGCCGGGACGTCCTGGAGCCCGTCTCCAAGTGACTTCGTTCCCCTACAAGCTGGTCGCGACCGATCTCGACGGGACGCTGCTGCGCTCCGACGAGACGATCTCGCAGCGCACGCGTGACGCGCTCGCCGCCGCGACGGCGGCGGGCGCCGCGCACATCGTCGTCACCGGCCGGGGCGTCCCCTGGACCCGCCACATCCTGGACGACCTCGGGTACGACGGCCTCGCCGTCTGCGGCCAGGGAGCGCAGGTCTACCACGCGGGCGAGCACCGTCTGCTGACGTCCGTGACCCTGGACCGCCAGCTCGCGGGGCTGGCCCTGTCCAAGCTGGAGGCCGAGGTCGGTCCGCTGGCCATTGCCGCCAGCCGCGACGGCCTCGACGGCGACGTCCTGGTCGGCCCCGGCTACCGGGTCCAGGAGGGCCCGCTGCCGTACCTCCCCTACGAGGACCCGGCCGACCTGTGGTCCGCCCCGCTCAACAAGGTCTACATCCAGCACCCCGACCTGGACGACGACGCCCTAGCCCTGGCAGCCCGGCAGGCGGTCGGCGGCCTGGTGGACGTGGTGATGGCGGGCGCGGGGGTCGTCGAGATCCTTCCCCTGGGCCTGAGCAAGGCCACGGGACTGTCGTTGGCGGCCCGCCGACTGGGCGTCAAGGCGGCGGACACGATCGCGTTCGGCGACATGCCCAACGACATCCCCATGTTCGCCTGGGCGAACCACGGCGTGGCCATGGCCAACGCCCACGACGACCTCAAGGCCGTCGCCCACCGGATCACGGCCTCCAACGACGAGGACGGCATCGCGGTGGTGCTGGAGGAACTCCTGGGCACCGTCTGACGGCCGGTCGAGGCCGGACTCCGGCCGGCTCGCACCACCCGCTGTGGGTGGACCTGCGGTCGTCGCGCACCACCGCTGTGGGCGGACCTGCGGCCGCCTCGCACCACCCGCTGTGGGTGAACCTGCGGTCGTCGCGCACCACCGCTGTGGGCGGACCTGCGGCCGCCTCGCACCACCCGCTGTGGGTGGACCTGCGGTCGTCGCGCACCACCGCTGTGGGCGGACCTGTGGCCGCCTCGCACCACCCGCTGTGGGCAATCGTGCCGCCTGGGGCGGCACGGGTGGGCACAGCGGCACACCCGGGCGGGCGCCCATGACCGGTGACCGGCCGGGCGGGCTCCCATGACCGGTGACCGGCCGGAAACGGCGCCCGCGGACCGGTGGCCGGAAGGGGCGGCCCGCGCGTACGGAACGCGCGCTCGAAGCGGCCGCCCCCGGCGCCGGCCCCCGTGTGGGCGCTGCCCGACCAATGTGCCCCGCACGCACGACACGGCGCCACCGGATTACCGGTGACGCCGCGTCGACGACCGCGTACGGCTCAGAAGTTGATCATGTGGCCCGCCAGCCCGTGCACGGCCTCCTTGACCGCCTCACCCAGCGTCGGGTGCGCGTGGACGTTCCGCGCCACCTCGTGCACCGTCAGGTCCCACTGCTGCGCCAGCGTCAGTTCCGGCAGCAGCTCCGTGACGTCCGGCCCGATCAGGTGCGCGCCGATGATCTCGCCGTACTTCGCGTCGCTGATCAGCTTCACGAACCCGGTCGTGTCACCGAGCCCGTGCGCCTTGCCGTTCGCCATGAACGGGAACTTCGCGACCTTGACGTCGAAGCCCTGCTCCCGTGCCTGCTCCTCCGTCCAGCCGAAGCTGGCGATCTGCGGCTGGCAGTACGTGGCGCGCGGGATCATCACGTACTCGAGCTCCATCGTCTCCGCGCCCGCGATGGTCTCGGCGGCGACGACACCCATCGCCTCGGCGGTGTGGGCGAGCATCAGCTTCGCCGTCACGTCACCGATCGCGTAGATGTGCGGCACCGACGTCCGGGAGCGGCCGTCGACGTCGATCGCGCCGCGCTCGGTGAGCTTGACGCCCGTGTTCTCCAGGCCGTACCCCTCGACGTTCGGCGCGAAGCCGATCGCCTGGAGCACCTTGTCGGCCTCCAGGACCTGCTGCTTGCCGTCCTTGCCGGTCACGGTGACCCGCACCTGCGGCCCGGACTCGTCGATCGCCTCGACCCGCGTGGACGTCAGCACGTCGATGCCGAGCTTGCGGTACTGCTTCGCCAGCTCCGCCGAGACGTCCTTGTCCTCCAGCGGCGCCACCCGGTCGAGGAACTCGACGATGGTGACCTTCACGCCGTAGTTGTGCAGCACGTACGCGAACTCGATGCCGATCGCGCCCGCGCCCGCGATCACGATCGATTGCGGCAGGTCGTCGGCGAGGATCTGCTCCTCGTACGTCACGACGCGCTCGCTGCGCCGCGTACCCGGCAGCAGGCGCGGGGTGGCGCCGGTAGCGATGATGCAGTTGTCGAACGAGATCGTGGTCTCCGTGCCGTCGCTCAGCGCGACCCGCATGGTGTTCGCGTCCAGGAAGGTGCCCCGGCCGGTGAACTCGGTGATCTTGTTCTTCTTCATCAGGAAGTGGACGCCCTTGACCCGGCCGTCCGCGACCGTGCGGCTGCGCCGGAACGCCTCGCCGTAGTCGAAGGAGACCTGGCCGTCGACCTTGATGCCGTACGTCTTCGCCTCGTGCGTGAAGAGGTGGGCCAGCTCGGCGTTGCGCAGCAGCGCCTTGGTGGGGATGCAGCCGACGTTCAGGCAGACACCGCCCCAGTACTTCTCCTCGACCACCGCGACGCGCTTGCCCAGCTGGGCGGCGCGGATGGCGGCGACGTATCCGCCGGGGCCTGCTCCGAGTACGACGACGTCGAAGCGGTCTGACATGGCTTGCTCCCCAGGGTGTGAGTGAGTGCGGATGTGCCCACAGTAATCCTGGAGGCAAGTTGTAGGATGACTGGGCAACCGGGTGAATGAGCGAAATGGAGTAGTGGGCAGATGGCGCTGAAGGCCGCGGGACGGACCTCCCTCGTGGACGCGGTCGTCGAGCAGCTCCGGGCCCAGCTGACGGACGGCGAATGGGCCGTCGGCGACCGCATCCCGACCGAGCACGAGCTCGCCGAGCAGCTCGGCGTCGGCCGCAACACCGTCCGTGAGGCCGTCCGCGTCCTCGTCCACGCGGGCCTGCTGGAATCCCGGCAGGGCAACGGCACGTTCGTACGCTCCACCGCCGACCCCGCCGCGGTGCTCCGCACCGTCCGGGCCGCCGGCGCCCTGGACGTACTGGAGTTGCGGATCGCCCTGGAGACCGAGGCGGCCCGGCTCGCGGCCGTCCGGCGCGACACCCATGACCTGCTGCGGCTGCGCGCCGCGCTGGCCACCCTGCGCGAGGAGGGCGACCGGGACGCGGACGCCGACCTGGCCTTCCACCGGGCGGTGGTCGAGGCCACGCACAACGCCGCGTTCACCGAGGTGTACCGGTTCTTCTCCGTGCAGGTCCACGAGAGCCTCGTCGAGTCCCTCGGCGACCGCGAGATGCCCGCCCTCGACCTCGACGCGCACGAGGCGCTGGTCGTGGCGATCGAGGCGGGCGACCCGGACGCGGCGGGCGCGGCCGGGCGTGAGCTGCTGCGCGTGCCGCTGGAGACGGTCAGGACGATCGTCGCCGCCCGCTGAATTTCCCCCTGTACTTCCCTGTTGTTGTGAAAGGTGCTGTGAACGTGGCACGCCCGGATTCCGACCAGCTGCTTCTCGACGCGGAGGCCGGTGTCCGGCCCTCGCCCCAAGGGGCCGCCGCGCGGCGGGCGTTGCTCGCCCATCCGGTGCTGTTGCTCGTCGGGATCGTGCTGGCCTCGCTGAACATGCGGGCGGCGCTGGCGAGCGTGTCCCCGCTGGTCGGTGAGATCAGCGCGGCCTTCGGGCTGTCGTCGACCGCGAGTTCCCTGGTCACGTCCGTGCCGGTGCTCTTCCTCGGCGTGGGCGCGCTGGTGGCGCCCTGGCTGGCGCGGCGGCTGGGCACCGAACAGGTGCTGCTCGGCGCGCTGTTGCTGCTGGCCGCGGGCATCCTCGTACGCGTCCTGCCCTCCCTGTACGCGCTGTACGGCGGCGGTGTCCTGGTCGGGACGGCGATCGCGCTGCTCAACGTCCTGATGCCCGGGCTGATCAAGCGGGACTTCCCGGACCGGGCCGCGTCGATGACGTCCGTCTACACCGGCTCGATGATCGCGGGTGCGACGGTGGTGGCGGCCGCGTCGGTGCCGCTGGAGCGGGCGTTCGGGGGCAGCTGGGAGGCGTCGCTGGCCTTCTGGTCGCTGCTCGCGGCGGTGGCGGCGGTGGCGTGGCTGCCGCAGGTGCTGATCGCCAGGGGGCGCACGGGGCGTGAGGTGCGGGTGGTACCGGGGGCTCCCCGTAACGGCCGGAGCGTCTGGCGCTCGGCGCTGGCCTGGCAGGTCACGCTCTTCATGGGCCTGCAGTCCCTGTGGTCGTACGTCCTGATCGCCTGGATGCCGACGATCTTCACCGACCAGGGCATGAGCCGCTCGACGGCGGGTGTCGTCTTCGCCTTCAACAACCTCATCCAGGTCGCGGGAGCGTTCCTGGTGCCGCTGCTGGCCGGCCGGATGCGCGGGCAGCGCCCGTTGGTCGCGCTGGTCACCTCGCTGGTGGCGGCGGGCTACGTGGGCCTGATGGTCGCCCCGGTGTCGGGCGCCTGGTTGTGGGCGGCGGTGCTCGGCGTCGGCCAGGGCGGTGCCGTGGGCCTGGCGCTGACGCTGATCGTGCTGCGCAGCGGGGACGCGGTGACCGCCTCACGGCTGTCCGGGATGGCGCAGACGGTCGGCTACCTGCTGGCGGCCGCGGGTCCGCTCGCGGCGGGCGCGGTCCACGAGGCGACCGGCGGCTGGACGGTCCCGATCGCCCTGGTGCTGTGCGTGTGCGCGGCGGCGCTCGTGGTGGGCCTGCTGGCGGCGCGCGACCGGAAGGTCTGACCGCAAGGCCGCCCGACCGCAGGCCTCTCCGCAAGGCCGCCCGACCGCAGGGTCCTCACCGCTCAGTCCTTGTCGCCGTCCTTGCGGCGGCGGCGCCGTCCGCGTCGGCGGGCGCGGCTGAAGAACCAGCCCGCCGGGGGCTCGTCGGATCGCCAGGGCTGCGGCTCTGGGGGCCGGCCGCGCCAGCGGGCGGCGAGCATCCGGGCCCGGGCGGACGGCTCGGTGGTCTCGGCCGAGCGTATGAAGTCGTTGTCCAGTTCGACGTCGTCCCAGTCCCGTGATCCGTCCCGGGACTCGTGGTCAGCGGCCATGGCTGCCTCCTCCGTACGGCAAGTGTGCCCACCGGATCGTCAAACCGGCGTGAGGAAGGAAAAGGCCCTCCACGCGCGCGTGGAGGGCCTTTTCGCTTCTCGTGCGACTACTCGTCGCCCGCCAGCGTCAGGGTCCGCAGCTTCTGCCCGGCGTACCAGGTCGCCGCCACCGTGACACCCGCCAGCAGCGCCACCGCCACCGGCAGGCCGACGTCCGAGGCGACCAGCCCGTCGCCCGTGACCTTCTCGGCGACGGCCAGCGCCCACTGCTGGACGCTGAGGGTCTTGGCGCCCTCGATGAGGCTGCCGAACAGGGCCTCCCACACCAGCGCGTACACCAGCCCGATGACGACCGCGTGGCG
Source organism: Streptomyces sp. NPDC000229 (assembly GCF_040300825.1). Lineage (NCBI taxonomy): Bacteria > Bacillati > Actinomycetota > Actinomycetes > Kitasatosporales > Streptomycetaceae > Streptomyces > Streptomyces sp. NPDC000229. The sequence continues at coordinate 54,596 of NZ_JBEPEL010000026.1, read as the reverse complement.
GCTGACCGTACCGAGCAGCAGGAACAGCGCGCTGTACGCGATCGAGGCGACCAGCGCGGCGACGGTGTACGCGACCGCCACCTGTTGTCCGTTGCCGTTGAGGATCATCCCGGCGAGGAAGGTGGGCACCGCCGAGAAGACCATGGTCACGGCGATGGCCACGATCAGCTTGGTGAAGATGATCGTCGGGCGTTTCACCGGCTTGGCGAGCAGGTAGACGATCGAGCCGTCGTCGATCTCGGGCCCGATCGCGCCCGTCCCGGCGATGACACCGATCAGCGGCACCATCGTGGCGAGCGCGAACCCGCCCAGGACGTCGGCGGCGATCTGGTCGTCGGCGCCGTTGAAGCCCCGGACGGCGGCCGCGATGAGCAGCAGCAGGCCGGGCAGGACGAAGAGGATCGCGGCCCGGCGGCGGCCGAGCAGGGCCCGGTAGGTGAGCCGGGCGACTGTGGGGTTGTACATGGTCGTAAGGCTCCCTTCAGGCCGCGACGAGGTATGAGAAGACCGACTCGAGGGACTCGTCCGAGGGCGAGACCGTCAGCAGCCGGATGGAGTGCGCCCGGGCGACCCGCGGCAGCAGTTGGGTGAAGCGGGCGAAGTCCACCGCCTGGATGCGCAGGGCGCCCTCCGTGATGTCCACCTCGATACCGGCCGTCGACGGGTCGGCGATCAGCGCGGCCGCCAGTGCGCGGTCGTCGCTGGAGCGTACGAGGTAGCGGTGCGGCCGGTCGGTCATCAGGCGCCGGATCCGGCGGAAGTCGCCGCTGGCCGCGTGCCGCCCGGCGACGATCACCTCGATGTGGGAGGCGAGTTGTTCGACCTCCTCCAGGATGTGGGACGAGAACAGGACCGTACGGCCCTCCGCGCCCATCCGCCGCAGCAGGTCCATCAACTGCATGCGCTGGCGCGGGTCCATGCCGTTGAACGGCTCGTCCAGGAGCAGCACGGACGGTTCGTGGACGAGGGCCGAGGCCATCTTCACGCGCTGCCGCATGCCCTTGCTGTACGTGGCGATCTTCCGGTCCTGCGCATACTCCATCTCGACCGTGGCCAGGGCCTTTTGGGCCTCGGCCGTGCCCAGGCCGTGCAACTCGGCGTTGGCGACGACGAATTCGCGGCCGGTGAGGAAGTCGTACATCGCCTCCCGCTCGGGCACGACGCCGATCTGGCGGTACACGGACTCGTTGCGCCAGATCTGCTGCCCGTCGAGGGTCACGGACCCGGTGGAGGGGGCGAGGAAGCCGCCCATCATGTTGATGAGGGTGGACTTTCCGGCGCCGTTGGGGCCGAGGAGTCCGGTCACTCCGGGGCCGATGGTCATGGTGACGTCGTTGACGGCCACGACGTTCCCGAACCACCGTGAGACGTGGTCGATGTCGATGGTGGTCACAGCCCGACCTTTCGGTAGCGGCGCAGCAGGACGGCGTAGGAGCCCGTGATGAGGGCGAGGACGGCCAGGAGGTAGACCACGCCCACCCCGGCGTCCGGTCCGGCTTCGGCGGGGAAGGACGACGTGGCGCCCAGGAAGGCGGTCTGCACGCCGTCGATGAGGGTGATCGGTGAGAAGAGGCCCAGCCACTTCACCGCGCCCAGGGAGTCGGTGCTCCAGGCGATCGCCTGGAGGGTGGAGACGGCGCCGTACGAGATGGTGAGGGCGGCGATCACGGCGGCGACGCCGAAGCCGCGGCGCGGCGTCAGCGCGGCCAGCACCAGACCGATTCCGCCGAACAGGAGCGAGAGCAGAGCCACGGAGACCAGTCCCTGTGCGAAGCCCTGGGTCTGGTCGACGAAGTCCATCTTCGCCAGCAGCGACCCGATGTAGAGGATGAGCAGCGGCGAGGCGGTCAGGATGAACAGGGCCGACGCCATCGCGCCGTACTTGGCGACGACGTAGTCGACGCGCTCGATGGGGCGGGAGAAGTACAGCGGAACGGTCTTGAAGCGCAGGTCGCGCGAGACCGACTGGGGCGCCTGCGAGGCCAGGTACAGGCCGATGACGGCCTGCGTGAAGATCGCGTACCGCGTGTAGTCCAGCGGCAGGTCCTTCAGTTTGGTGGCCACCGCGACCGCGACGACGATCAGCGCGGGGATGCACATCACCGCGAACAGGATCATCGGCAGCACCTTGGACTTGGCGCTGCGGCCCAGTCCGTAGGCGCCGCGCAGCGACTGCGAGAACAGCGAGCGGCGCGCGTAGGCGCGGCCGAGGCGGGGTCCGTCGTAGTCGCGGTAGCCGATGTTGTGGATCCGGGTCTCGGCGTGCGGGGTGTGGGTGCTCATCGGGCCTGCACCTCCTGCGGCTGGGCGGCGGTCGCTTCCGGCCCCGGGCGGAAGACCTCGGCGATGTGGTGGCGGCGCTGTTCCATCCGTACGAGGCCGAGTCCGAGGTCGGCGACGGTGTCGCGCACGATGTCGTACGTCTCCTCGCCGGTCGCCTCCAGCAGCAGGATGTGGCCGGCGCCCGGCATACCGTCCTCCACGCGCGCGTGGAGGGTGATTCCGGCCGCCGTGAGTGCCTTGCGGAGGGCGGCCGTGCCGTCGGGGTGGCTGTCGGTGTCGGTGACCTCGACCGCGAGGGTGGCGGTGACCTGGGTGAAGTCGCTGGTGGAGCTGGAGCGCAGGAGCTTTCCGCCGTCGATGACGACGACGTGGTCACAGGTGCGTTCGAGTTCGCCCAGCAGGTGGGAGGTGACCAGGACCGAGATGCCGAAGTCCGTGTACACACGGCGGATCAGGCCCAGCATCTCGTCGCGGCCGACCGGGTCGAGGCCGTTGGTCGGCTCGTCGAGGAGGACCAGCTGCGGGTCGTGGACCAGGGCCTGGGCGAGCTTCACCCGCTGCTTCATGCCGGTCGAGTAGCCGCCGATGGGGCGGTAGCGCTCCTCGTACAGACCGACGTGGCGGAGGGTGTCGGCGGTGCGCTCCCGCGCCGCGGTGGGTGGCAGGCCGGACATGCGCGCCATGTGGACGACGAACTCGGTGGCCGAGACGTCGGGCGGCAGGCAGTCGTGCTCGGGCATGTAGCCGACCCGCTCGCGGATGGCGGCGCCGCTGGTGGCGACGTCGAGGCCGAGGACCTCGGCCCGGCCTTCGGTGGCGGGGGACAGACCCAGCAGGATCTTGATCATGGTGGACTTGCCGGCTCCGTTGGCACCCACCAGTCCGGTCACACCGGGCCCGATGTCCAGGGAGAGCCGGTCGAGAGCGGTCACCCGGGGGAACCGCTTGCTGAGGCTTTCGGTCGCGATCACAGTCACGCTTCGACGGTAGTGGCGCGGGCCACACCTGGCGTCAGACCAGGCGGCTGGATCGATGTCCGCCTCCAGGCGTACGAGCCCGTAGGGGGACCCGTCCGAGGTCGGGGTTTCGAGCCGGGGGTACCGAGGCGGGGTTCCGAGCCGGAGTTCCGAGTCGGGTTCCGAGTCGGGGTTTTCCACAGGCGCTGCCCGGCTCTTGACGCAGCCGCCGGGCATTGTCACATTCGTCAGTGTCAAGTTACGACCGCGTACGGAGATAGACGGACGGACGGGCGGGTGGCATGGCCTCACCAGTTTCAGCAGTCTCCTCGGACTCCGCAGGGGCGAGCCGGCAGGACGGGGAGCTGCGCGGCTTCAGGGAAGTGCAGCGCCTGGCGTACGAGTGCGCCGAGGCGGTCGCCGCACAGCTCAAGCCGGGTGTGACGGAGCGCGAGGCGGCGCGGATGCAGCGCGAGTGGCTCCGTGAGCGCGGTGTACGGGACTGGTTCCACCTGCCGTTCGCCTGGTTCGGCGACCGCACGGCGTTCGTGAACTTCCGGATACCTCTCCAGTTCTTCCCCACCAACCGGCGGCTGGAGGCGGGGATGCCCTTCATCCTCGACATGGCGCCGGTGTACAAGGGCTTCACCGCCGACATCGGGTACTCGGGCTGCCTGGGCCTCAACCCCGTCCACGACAAGCTGCTCGCCGACCTGCGCGACCATCGTGAGCTGATCCTCCGCGAGGTGCGGGAGCGCCGTCCGCTGCGGGAGATCTACGAGGACGTGGACCGGCTGATGGTCCGGCAGGGGTACGCCAACCGGCACCGCGCGTATCCCTTCGGGGTCATCGCCCACAAGGTCGACCGGGTCAAGGAGCGCCGCTGGTCGCCGACGCTCTTCGGGTTCGGTACGCAGTCGCTGAAGGGTCTCGCGAGCGACGCCCTCCATGGGCACCGCGACGGCTGGTCGCCGTTGTGGTCCCCGTACAGGTTCTCCGACCATCCCCCGCGGCCCGGGCTGTGGGCGGTCGAGCCGCACCTCGGCTTCAGGGGTACGGGCGCGAAGTTCGAGGAGCTGCTGGTCGTCACCGACTCCAGGGATCCCGAGCAGAGCGCGTTCTGGCTGGACGACGATCTGCCGCACGTGCGGCGCTGGGAGGCGGTCTGATGGCGGCGGATGTGCTGCGCGGTGCGCGGGAGCGTCGGATTCGTACGGGCGGCGTCGAACTGTGCGTCGCCGAGCTCGGGGACGCCTCGCGTCCGACCGTCGTGCTCGTGCACGGCTACCCGGACTCCAAGGAGGTGTGGTCCGAGGTCGCCGGGCGGCTCGCCGAGCACTTCCACGTGGTGCTGTACGACGTGCGCGGGCACGGCCGCTCGACGGCCCCGAAGCCGCTGCGCGGCGGGTTCACGCTGGAGAAGCTGACGGACGACTTCCTGGCCGTGATCGACGCGGTCAGCCCGGACGAGCCGGTGCACCTGGTGGGACACGACTGGGGATCGGTGCAGTCGTGGGAGTTCGTCACGGTCGAGCGCACCGAAGGGCGGATCGCCTCCTTCACCTCGATCTCCGGTCCCTCCCTGGACCACTTCGGGCACTGGATCAAGCAGCGCGTGACGCGGCCCACCCCGCGCCGCGTCGGCCAACTCCTCGGCCAAAGCGCCAAGTCCTGGTACGTGTACCTGCTGCACACGCCGGTGCTGCCCGAACTGGCCTGGCGCGGGCCGCTCGGAAAGCGGTGGCCGCAGCTCGTGCGGCGCATCGAGAAGGTGCCGGTCGACGACTACCCGACCCCGTCGCTGCCGATGGACGCGGCACACGGCGCCTGGCTCTACCGGGACAACGTCCGCGCGCGGCTGCGGCGCCCTCGCCCGGACGCGTACGCCCATGTGCCGGTACAGCTGATCACGCCGACCGGGGACGTCTTCCTGTCGGAGCGGCTCTACGACGAGCTGGCCACGTGGGCCCCGCGGTTGGTGCGCCGGACGCTGCCGGCCAAGCACTGGGTGCCGCGCACCCGGCCGGACCAGCTGACCGCGTGGATCACCGAGTTCGTGACGGCGCACGAGGAGCGGGGCGGCGAGGTTCCGGAGCCGGTCGCCTCGGGGCGGCGGTACGCGGACCGGTTCGGCGGGCAGCTGGTGCTGGTCACGGGCGCTGCCAGCGGTATCGGGCGGGCCACGGCGTTCGCGTTCGCCGAGGCGGGGGCGCGGGTGGTGGCCGTGGACCGGGACGCGGAGGGCGCTGCGCGGACGGCCGAGATGGCCCGGCTGATCGGCGCGCCGGACGCCTGGGGCGAGGTGGTGGACGTCAGCGACGAGCAGGCCATGGAGAAGCTCGCCGACAAGGTCGCCACCGAGTACGGCACGGTGGACGTGCTGGTGAACAACGCCGGGATAGGCCTGTCCGGCGCGTTCCTCGATACGACGAGCGAGGACTGGAAGAAGGTCCTCGATGTCAACCTGTGGGGCGTCATCCACGGCTGCCGGATCTTCGGCCGGCGGATGGCCGAGCGTGGCCAGGGCGGTCACATCGTGAACACGGCGTCCGCGGCCGCCTTCCAGCCGTCCCGCATGCTGCCCGCGTACAGCACGTCCAAGGCGGCGGTTCTGATGCTCAGCGAGTGCCTGCGCGCCGAGCTGGCCGGCCGGGGCATCGGGGTCACCGCCGTGTGCCCGGGCATCGTGAACACCAACATCACCGCCACCGCGCGCTTCGCCGGGGTGTCCGAGGACGAGGAGAAGCGCCGGCAGAAGAAGACCGCCCGGCTGTACGGGCTGCGCAACTACCCGCCGGAAAAGGTCGCCGACGCGATTCTTCGGGCCGTCGTCAGGAACGAGGCGGTGGTGCCGGTGACGCCGGAGGCCCATGGCGCCCGGCTGCTGTCCCGGCTGGCACCCGGGGCACTGCGGGCGCTCGCCCGGCTGGAGGCGAAGCTGTGACCGGGAGGACCACGGCCACGTCCCGGTCCGGGTTCCGGGCGCGGTCCCGGGCACGGTCCCTGTTCCGGGCGCGGTCCCTGTTCCGGAGGCGGCCGTACCATCCCTCACAGGGCGGTTCGGGGTAGCAGGGGAGAGCGGGTGTGGACGAGCAGGCGGCGAGGATACCGGCGGCCGAATACCGGATCGAGGACCTGGCGCACCACAGCGGCACCACGGTCCGGACCATCCGCGCCTACCAGGACCGGGGACTGCTGCCCAAGCCGGAGCGACGCGGCAGGTCCAATGTGTACGGCGACACCCATCTGGCCCGGCTGCGACAGATCGCCGACCTGCTGGAGCGGGGCTACACCCTGGCGTCCATCAAGGAGCTGCTGGAGGCCTGGGACGCGGGGCGCGGCCTCGGCGGTGTCCTGGGACTGGTCGCCGAGGTGCACGGCCCGTGGACGGACGAGGAAGCGGACCGGATCACGCGTGCGGAGCTGGACGCCACCTTCGGCGGAACCCCGGACGAGAGGGCGGTGGAGGAGGCCGTAGAGCTCGGCGTGCTGGAGCGCATCCCGGGCCGCGAGGACGAGTTCCTGGTGCCGAGCCCCCAGGAGCTCGCCGTCGCCGCCGAGTTGTACGCAGCCGGTGTGCCGCTCCTGGCAATCTCGGGTCACCTCAGGGAACTTCGCGTCCAGGTGGAGCACATCGCCAACCGGTTCCTGGAGTTCACCATGGAGCACGTCTTCGCCCGCTACCTCGACCACCGGCCGCCCACGGACGCGGACGCGTCGGAGGCGGCGACCATGGTGCGGCGGCTGCGGCCGCTCGCCCAGCAGACGGTGGACGCCGAACTGGCGCGCGCGATGCGGATGTTCGCCACCCGGCACCTCCAGCAGCACCTGTCCCCGGAGGGCCCTCGGGCGAAGGGCGACGGGACCGAACAGGTGGCTCTGCCCGCTTCCACGATTCAAGCCGTTCGCCGCCTTGTTGGGCCTCAGAACGCATCGTCATTCATCGCTGCGGCCACCGAAAGAGAGGTGCAGGCACGGACATTGGATGCACTTGCCTCAACACGTGGCAATTCCAATGAAGTCGGTCAAGTCATCTGAAAAAGGTGGGTCGTTGTCCACAGAATTGCCAAATTCCCTGTGGATAACACGAGTTGTTTGTGGACCAAACCTACGAGCGGAAATTTCTGTGGTCGTGACCGCGTGATGCCTGACACGCTGAGCGATGTGAACGACATGGACGACATGGACGACCGACGTACGGTGAAGGTGTCGAAGTACCTCTCGAGACACCTGCGTCACCAGCCCGAGCGGATCGGACTGGTCCTCGATCCGAACGGCTGGGTCGCGATCGAGGACCTGCTGCGGGCGACCGCCGAGCACGGCGTGCGGATCAGCCGCGCCGAGCTGGAACACGTGGTCGCCGTCAACGACAAGCAGCGCTTCACGATCGACGGCGACCGGATCCGCGCCAACCAGGGCCACACCGTCGACGTCGACCTGGACCTGCCGACCGCCGTCCCGCCCGCGTACCTGTACCACGGCACCATCGCCCGCAACCTGCCCGCGATCCGCGCCGAGGGGCTGCGCCCCATGGCCCGTCACCATGTCCATCTGTCGCCCGACCGCGAGACGGCGACCCGGGTCGGCGCCCGACGCGGCCGGCCCGTCGTGCTGTCCGTGGACGCCGCGGCCATGCACCGGGACGGCCATGTCTTCCGCGTCAGCGCCAACGGGGTCTGGCTCACCGATGCCGTACCCCCCGCCTACCTCCGGTTTCCCGGCCCCGGCTGAGCCGGAGACCGGGCTCCCAGGCGAGCGGGCCGCGCCAGGGCCGGACGGGCCGAAGCCGGGCTGCACCAGGGCCCGACCGGGCCGGAACCGCGCCGGAGGCGGGCGGCTCAGCGCAGCTGTGCGGGGGCCTCCGTCGCGATCCGTTCGAAGACCTTCTCGTCGGCGGCGAACATCGAGTCCGCGATCGGCGCATGGATCACGATCTCGGTGAAGCCCAGCTCGACATGGCGGCCGGCGAAGTCGACGAAGGCGTCGAAGGACTCCAGCGGCCGGTCCGGGGTGAACCCGGTCAGCAGGATCTTGTCCAGCTCCCGGACGTCCCGCCCGGCGTCCGCGCACGCCTTGCCCAGCTTCTCCATCTGCCCCCTCAGGGCCTCCCGCGACTCATCCGGCCCACCCGTCTCGTTCACCTTCGGGTCCCCGGTCGTCACCCACGCCTGCCCGTGCCGCGCAGCCAGCTTCAGCCCCCGCGGCCCCGTGGCGGCGACGGCGAACGGCAGCCGCGGCCGCTGCACGCAGCCGGGGATGTTCTGCGCCCCGCCCGCCGAGTAGAACGCCCCCTCGTGCGTCACCGTCTCCTCGGTCAGCAGCCGGTCCAGCAGCGGCACGAACTCCGCGAACCGGTCCGCCCGCTCACGCGGCGTCCACGCCTCCTGGCCCAGCGCCGTCGCGTCGAAGCCGTTGCCCCCCGCGCCTATCCCGAGCGTGATCCGGCCGCCGGAGATGTCGTCCAGCGAGATCAGCTCCTTGGCGAGCGTGACCGGATGCCGGAAGTTCGGCGAGGTCACCAGCGTGCCCAGCCGCATCCGGTCCGTCGCCGCGGCCGCCGCCGTCAGCGTAGGGATCGCGCCGAACCACGGGCCGTCCCGGAACGGCACCCGCCATGACAGGTGGTCATAGGTGTACGCGGCATGGAAACCGAGGCGCTCGGCCCGGAGCCATGCCTCGCGACCGCCGTCGTGCCAGCGGCGGGTGGGGAGGATCACGGTGCTCAGACGCATGGAACGAGCCTACGGTGCCCCACTGACAAACCCCGCATGGCTCAGATGTGCGGCTATCCGCACGGCCGTGCACCCTCGTACGGGACAATGGAGGCGTGACCTCAGCGACCTCTCCCGGACCCCGGCCCACGGCCCACCTTCGCCCCCGGCTGATCGCCACCGATCTGGACGGCACGCTCCTGCGCGATGACAAATCGGTCTCCGACCGGACGATCTCGGCGCTCGCGGCAGCCGAGGAGGCCGGCATCGAGGTCTTCTTCGTCACCGGCCGCCCGGCCCGCTGGATGGGTGTCGTCAGTGACCACGTCCACGGCCACGGCCTGGCGATCTGCGCCAACGGCGCGGCCGTCGTCGACCTGCACTCCGGCGGCAAACTCCTGGAGGTCCGGCCGCTGGAGCGGGAGACCGCCCTCGACGTCGTACGGACGCTCCGCCGGGAGGCGCCCGGCACCGCCTTCGCGGTCGAGTTCACCACCGGCTTCCACTACGAGCCCGACTACCCGCCCTTCTGGCTCGACCCTTCCGCCACCATCGCCCCCGCCGAGAAGCTCCTGCACGAGGACGAGCCCGGCTCCGGCGCCCCCGTGCTCAAGCTGCTCGCCCACCACGCCGACCTGACGCCGGACGGCTTCCTCGCCCTGGCCCGCGCGGCCGCCGGCGACCGCGCCGGCATCACCCGCTCCAGCCCCAGCGCGCTGCTGGAGATCAGCGGCCTGGGCGTCTCCAAGGCGAGCACGCTCGCCCTGTGCTGCGCCGAGCGCGGCATCTCCGCGGACGAGGTCGTGGCGTTCGGGGACATGCCGAACGACATCGAGATGCTGTCCTGGGCAGGCCGGTCGTACGCGATGGGCAACGCGCACCCGGACGTGATCGCCGCCGCCTCGGGGCGGACCGTGGCCAACAACGACGACGGCGTCGCACGCGTCATCGAGGACATCCTCAGCGCGTACTGACCCCGGTCAGGGGCCCAGCCGGACGCCGTGCTCGGCCAGCCAGCGCACCGGGTCCACGGCCGAACCCATGTACGGCGTGAGCCGCACCTCGAAGTGGAGGTGCGGCCCCGTCGAGTTGCCGGTGTTGCCGGACCACCCGATCACCTGCCCGGCCGCGACCGGCTGGCCCGGGGACACACCGGGCGCGGAGAGGTGCGCGTACTGCGAGTGCCAGCCGCCCGCGTGCCGCACCACCACCTCGATCCCGAACGCCCCGCCGCAGGACACCGACCGCACCCGCCCGGCGCCGATGGCCCGCACCGGGGTGCCGACGGCCACCGCGAAGTCCTGCCCCGTGTGGCGGTGCGCCCAGTGCGCGCCCGCCCGGTGGAACCCGGCGGACAGGACGTACCCCTCCACCGGCGCCACCCACCCGCGTCCCTCACCGACCCGCCGGGCCTGCCCCGGGCCCGCGCCGACCCCGACCTCGCCCTCCACCCGCGCACCACCGGCACCGTCGGCCTCGCCCCTCACCTGCGCACCACCAACACCGCCGACCCCGGTTCTCACCCCCGTCCCGCCCCCGCACCGGCCCGCCGCGACTCTCCGGTCCGCCTCCGCCTGGAGCCGCCACTGGGCCCGCTCCAGTCGTGCCTCGATGCCGCGCCGGATCGTGGCCAGCCCCTTCCGGCGTACGTCCAGGTCGTGCCAGGCCGTGCGGGCCTCCCCCTCGGCCAGCGTGAGGCGCCGTTCCGCCTCCCTGGTGCGCTCCATCAGACGGTTCACGGCGCGGTCCGCCTGCCGGGCGAGCCGCTCCGCCCGCATCACCTCGTCCGCGTCGTCGCCGAGCAGCAGCCGCGCGGCGAGGCCCGCCGAGCCACCGGTCCGGTACTGGGCCCGGGCGACCTCGCCCATCCGGTCGTTGAGCACGGCCAGCTCACGCCGCTTCAGCGCCAGTTCGTGCTGGAGCCGGCCGGCCAGGGCGCGCTGCGCGGCCGCCGCGCGCCGGCCCTGCTCGTACCTCTCGGTGGCCCGCGCGGCCTCGTCGTACAGCCGCGCCACCTCCGCGGCCGCGCCGCCCGGCCCGTCGGCGGCGGCGGCCGCGGGCTGGGGGAGCAGGGCGAGCAGGACGGCCAGCGCCACGAGCACCATCCTGGGATGGTGGCGCCGGGCGCGCCCGATGTCCGGCACCCGGCGGTGTCGTACCGCCGACCGGCCCATCCACGTTCCGCCGACCGGCCTACGGCCGTACCCGGAAGGGTCCCTGCAGCGGCGCCTCCCACACCACCGCCGTACCGCGGCCGCCCTCGCCGATCCCCGGCCCGCACCAGCTGGATCCGCCCAGCGACTCCGCGCGCCGCGCCAGGTTCCGCAGACCGCTGCGCCGGCCGCCCTCCGGGAGGCCCACGCCGTCGTCCGCGACCGTCAGCCGCACCGCCTCCGTACCGTCGGGCAGCTGCGCCGTGGCGTCCACGACGACCTCGATCCGGTGGGCGCGGGCGTGCCGGAAGGCGTTGGACAGCGCCTCGCGCAGCGCCGCCACCAGGTTCTTGCCGGTGAGCTCGCCGACCGCCGTGTCGACGGGTCCGGCGAATCGGTGCGAGGGCGTGAACCCCAGGGGTACGGCCGCCATGGTGATCTCCCGCAGGACGCTGGTGCAGAGACCCGACGGTGTCTCGGCCGGGCCCTGCTGGAGCGCGAAGATGGCGGTGCGGATCTCCTGGATGGTCACGTCCAGTTCGCCGACGGCCTTCTCCACCCCGTCCTGGACGGCTGGTGCGAGGGGTCTGTGCTGGGCGCTCTCCAGCATCATCCCGGTGGCGAACAGCCTCTGGATGACCAGGTCGTGCAGGTCTCGCGCGATACGGTCCCGGTCCTCGTACACCGCCAGACGCTCCCGGTCGCGTTGCGCTTCCGCCATGATCAGCGCCAGTGCGGCCTGGGAGGCGAACTGGGAGGCCAGGGTGCGTTCCATCCGGCTGAACGGCCGGGCGCCCGGAGCGCGCGGCGTGGCGAGGGCTCCCAGGACACGGCCGCCGCTGCGGAGCGGCAGCATCATGCTGGGTCCGTAGTGGCGGGCGAGCCTGGTGAACATGCGCGGGTCGGTGGCCGCGTCCGCCACGAACACCGCCTCCCCGGCGAGCAGCCGCCCGACGACCGGGCTCTCCGGTGGGACGACCACGCCCAGCGCGGTGGACGGTTCGTCGGCGGAGACGGCGACGATCTCCAGGCCGCCGCTGCCGTCCGCGGCCGGCAGCAGCACGATCCCCGCGCATGCGTCGGCGAGCCCGCGGGCCTGCTCCGCGACGACCGAGAGGGCCTCGTCGGCGTCACCGCCGGACAACAGCGCCGTGGTGACGGCCACCGAGCCGTCGATCCACCGCTCGCGCTGGCGTGCCGCCTCGTAGAGGCGGGCGTTGCCGATGGCGATTCCCGCCTCGGTGGCCAGCACCCGCACCATGTGCAGGTCGTCGTCGTTGAACTCGGCCCCGCCCCGCTTCTCCGTCAGGTAGAGGTTCCCGAAGATCTCGCCCTGGACGCGGATGGGGACACCGAGGAAGGTACGCATCGGGGGGTGGCCCGCCGGGAATCCTGCGGCGCGCGGGTCCGCCGTCAGATCGGCGAGCCGCATGGCCTCGGGACGGTGGATGAGCGCGCCGAGCAGCCCGGCATGACCGTCGGGGCGGCGGCCGATCTTGCGTGCGACCGCGTCGGGGATCCCGTACGTCACGAAGTCCGACAGCCCCTTGCCCTCCTCGTCGACGACGCCGATGGCGGCGTAGCGGGCGTCGGCGAGCTCGGCCGCGGTCTCGCAGATCCGGTCGAGGGTGGAGTGCGGTTCGAGTCCGGTGCCGACGGACCGCATGGCTTCCAGCAGTTGCGGGACGCGGGCGGTCAGGTCCGTCGACAGCCCCTGAAGGCCGCGGGACGCCCGGGTCGCCGCGGCCCCGTCGGGCCCCTGGTTCTGCGGTCGCTCGGGCGGGGTCATGCCTTGAGCGTAGTTAGTCCTATTTGTTGGGAAAAGCCGGATCTGCTGTCGGGGTGTTCAGCAGCAGATCGGCCGCCCGCTCGCGCTCCAGCATGCGACGCAGTGGTCCGTCGGCGGCCGCCAGTTCGGCGTACGGCCCGCGCTGGACACTGCGCCCGTCCTCCAGGACGACGACTTCGTCGACCCCGTCGAGGCCGTGCAGCCGGTGGGTGATCAGCACCGTGGTGCGGCCCTCGGTGGCCCGCAGCAGGTCGTCGGTGAGCGCGTCGGCCGTGGCGAGGTCCAGGTGCTCGGCGGGCTCGTCGAGTACGAGGACGGGAAAGTCGGCGAGGAGCGCGCGGGCGAGGGCCAGGCGCTGCCGCTGTCCGCCGGAGAGCCGGGCGCCGTGTTCACCGACGAGCGTGTCGAGGCCCTCGGGCAGGCCGTCCACCCAGTCCAGCAGCCGGGCCCGGTCCAGTGCCGCGCGCAGATCGTCGTCGCTCGCACCGGGCCGGGCCAGCCGCAGGTTCTCCCGGATGGAGCTGTCGAAGGTGTGCGCGTCCTGGGCACAGAGCCCGACCATGCGGCGTACGTCGTCGCCGTCGAGCGCGGCCGCGTCCACCCCGCCGATGCGGTACGTGCCGTCATGGGCGTCCAGAAACCGCAGCAGCACCTGGGCGAGCGTCGTCTTGCCGGAGCCGGACGCCCCCACGACGGCGACCCGCCGGCCGGCCTCCAGCCGCAGGTCGAACGCCGCGAGGGCGTCCCGGTCCTGGCCCGCGTACCGGGCGCTGAGGCCGCGCAGCTCCAGCGGGAAGGCGCTGTCGGGCGCCGGCTGCGGCTCGCGCGGCTCGTGTACGGGGACGGGGGCGTCGAGCACCTCGTACACCCGCTCCGCGCTCCGCTTGACGCGCTGGCGGTACTGCACGGCCAGGGGCAGTCCGATGACGGCCTCGAACGCCGCGAGCGGGGTCAGCACGACCACGGCCAGCGTCACGCCGTCGAGCCGCCCGTCGCGTACCGCCTGTACGCCCACGAGGGCGGCGCCCGCCACGGTCAGCCCGGTGACCAGCGCGGACAGCCCGCTGCCCAGGGCGGTGGCGGTGGCCTGGCGGGTGGCGATCCGGGTGAGTGCCCCGTCCGCCTCGCGGGCCCGGGCGATGCGGCCCGCGAGGGCGCCCGCCACCGTCAGCTCGGCGCACCCGCGCAGCAGTTCGACGACCCTGGCGGCCAGTACGCCGCGTGCCGGGGCGAGCCGCTGCTCGGCGCGGCGGGCGACTGCGCCGGTGACCAGCGGCACGGCGACGCCCGCGAGGAGGAGGCCGACCGCGAGGACCGCCCCGGCCTCGGGCAGCAGCCACGCGGTGAACCCGACGGCCCCCGCACCGACGACCGCGGCGGCCCCGGCCGGCAGCAGCCACCGCAGCCAGTAGTCCTGGAGGGCGTCCACGTCGGAGACGAGCCGCGACAGCAGGTCGCCGCGGCGCACCGTGCGCAGCCCGGCCGGCGCGATCCGCTCCAGCCTGCGGTAGACGGCGACCCGCACTTCGGCGAGCATCCGCAGCACGGTGTCGTGCGACACGAGCCGCTCGGCGTACCGGAACACGGCCCGCCCGATGCCGAACGCCCGGGTCGCCGTCACGGCCACCATCAGATACAGCACGGGCGGTTGCTCGGAGGCCCGCGAGATGAGCCACCCGGACACGGCCATGAGCCCCACGGCCGACCCGAGCGCGAGGCTGCCCAGCATCAGCGCGAGACCGAGCCGCCCGCGAAGTTCCCCCGCCGTCCCGCGCACCCGCGCCAGCACCCCACCGCTGCCCCCGGAATCCCCGGGTGTGGCACCGGACTCCACGGCGTCCTGGCGCCCGCCCACGAGCCCGAACGCCGCGTCGAGCGCGTCCAGACCGCGCGGCGCGCCCTTCTCGGCGGCGGGCGCCCCGCCGGAAGCGGTCTCCCGCAGGGTGACGACCCGGTCCGCCACCGCCAGGAGCGCCGGGCGGTGGACGACCAGGAGCACCGTGCGCCCTTCGGCGAGGCGGCGTACCGCGTCCACCACGGCTGCCTCCGTCGCGCCGTCCAGCGCCGCCGTCGGCTCGTCCAGCAGGAGCAGCGGCCGGTCCGCCAGGAACGCACGCGCCAGGGCCAGCCGTTGACGCTGCCCCGCCGAGAGTCCCGCACCGTCCTCGCCCAGCACCGTCTCGGCGCCCGCCGGCAGCGCGTCCACGAAGTCGGACGCCCCCGCGTCCCGCAGCGCCCGCGCGACCGCCTCGTCGTCCGCGTCCGGCCGGGCGAGGCGGACGTTCTCGGCGATGGTCCCCGCGAACAGATACGGCCGCTGGGGCACCCACGCGATCCGCTCCCGCCACCGCTCCGGATCCAGCGACGCGAGGTCCACGCCTCCGACGCGTACGGCACCCCCGTCGTCCGAGGGCTCCGCGAACCCCAGCACCACATCCAGCAGCGTCGACTTTCCGACTCCGCTCGGCCCCACCAGGGCGACCGTCTCGCCCGGCTCCACGACCAGCGACGCACGATCCAGTGACGGTTCGGTACGCCCGGCGTGCCGTACGGTCACGTTCTCCAGCTCAAGCCGCACATCCGCCGGAACCGCCCCGTCGCCGCCCTTGCGGATCGGCGACTCCAGGACGGTGAAGATCTCCTCCGCGGCCGACAGCCCCTCCGCCGCCGCGTGGTACTGCGTCCCCACCTGGCGCAACGGCAGGTACGCCTCCGGCGCCAGGATCAGGATCACCAGCCCCGTGTACAGATCCAGGTCGCCGTGCACCAGCCGCATACCGACACCGACCGCGACCAGGGCCACCGACAGGGTGGAGAGCAGTTCCAGCGCGAACGACGACAGGAACGCGATCCGCAGCGTCCGCAGCGTCGCCTGCCGGTACTCGGACGTGATCGCCCGGATCGACTCCGCCTGCGCCTTGGCCCGGCCGAACACCTTCAGCGTCGGCAGCCCCGCCACCACGTCCAGGAAGTGCCCCGACAGCCGGGACAGCAGCTTCCACTGCCGGTCCATCCGGGCCTGTGTGGCCCAGCCGATGAGGACCATGAAGACGGGGATCAGCGGCAGGGTCCCGACGATGATCGCCGCCGACACCCAGTCCTCGGTGACGATCCGCGCCAGAACTGCCACCGGCACCACCACCGCCAGCCCGAGCTGCGGCAGATAGCGCGAGAAGTAGTCGTCGAGCGCGTCCACGCCCCGGGTGGTCAGCGCCACCAGCGAGCCGACCTTCTGCCCGCTCAGCCATCCCGGACCCAGCTCGGCCGCCCGCTCCAGCAGCCGGCCCCGCAGCTCCGACTTGACCGCGGCGCTCGCCCGGTGCGCCGCCAGCTCGGTCAGCCACGAGACGGCGCCCCGCCCGACAGCGACGCACGCGAGCAGCACCAAGGGCGTCGCGAGGTCCCCGGCGCCCAGCCCCCGCTGGAAGGCGCCCACCACCACCTCGGCGATGAGCATGGCCTGGACGACGACCAGCGCCGCCCCAATGACGCCCAGAGTCACCACCGCCGCCACGAACAGACGGGTGGCCCGGGCGTATCGGAGCAGACGCGGGTCGATCGGTTTCACGTGAAACATCCCCTACTAGTGCGCGGCGTCGGCGATGTGCTGCGTACCGATCCGCTTGCGGAACACCCAGTACGTCCAGCCCTGGTACAGCATCACCAGCGGTGCGGCGATCGCCGCACACCACGTCATGATCTTCAGGGTGTACGGGCTGGACGCCGAGTTGGTGACCGTGAGGCTCCAGTCCGGGTTCAGCGAGGACGGCATGACGTTCGGGAAGAGCGTCAGGAAAAGCATCGCAACCGCAGCCGCGATCGTGACTCCCGACAGCGCGAACGACCATCCCTCGCGCCCCGCCTTGATCGCGCCGACCGCTCCGACCAGCGCCACAGCGGCGACGGCCATGGCGACCAGGCTCGTCCCGTCACCGCGCGAGACCTGGAGCCACCCGAGGAAGCCCAGGGACAGCACCACGGTGACCAGCCCCAGCGTCAGCGCCAGCTTCCGCGCCCGTACCCGGATGTCACCGACCGTCTTCAGCGCGGTGAACACCGCGCCGTGGAAGGTGAACAGCGTCAGCGTCACCAGCCCGCCGAGCAGCGCGAAGGGGTTGAGCAGGTCGGCCATGGTGCCGACGTACTCCTTGGTCGCGTCGATCCGCAGGCCCCGGACGATGTTGGCGAAGGCGACGCCCCACAGGAACGCGGGGATCAGCGACGTCCAGAAAATGGCCTGCTCCCAGTTGTGCTGCCACTTCTCCTCCGGGCGCTTGGCCCGGTACTCGAAGGCGACACCACGCACGATCAGGCAGACCAGGATCACCAGCAGCGGCAGGTAGAAGCCGGAGAAGAGGGTGGCGTACCAGTCGGGGAAGGCCGCGAACGTGGCCCCGCCCGCCGTGAGCAGCCACACCTCGTTGCCGTCCCAGACCGGTCCGATGGTGTTGATCAACACCCGCTTCTCGACCCGGTTGCGGGCGAGCAGCTTGCTCAGGACGCCGACACCGAAGTCGAAGCCTTCCAGGAAGAAGTAGCCGGTCCACAGGACGGCGATGACGACGAACCAGATGTCGTGAAGTTCCATGCCTCAGCTCCAGTTCTCAGTAGGAAAAGGCCATCGGCCGGTCGACTTCACGCTCGGGGTTCTCCGGATCCCGGTCGTGGCCGCCGATCTTGGTGGGCGGGTTGAGGTCGGATTCCGTCAGCTCGGGCGGCCCGGCCTTCACGTACTTCACGAGCAGCTTGACCTCGATCACGGCGAGGATCGCGTAGAGCGCCGTGAAGACGACCATCGACGTGATCACCTCGGCCTGTGAGACACCGGGCGAGACCGCGTCACGCGTGCGCAGCACGCCGTACACCACCCAGGGCTGACGGCCCATCTCGGTGAAGATCCAGCCCCAGCAGTTCGCGATCAGCGGGAAGGCCAGCGTCCACAGCGCGACGAGCCAGTACAGCCTGGTCAGCTTGGGGCTCAGGGCTCCCTTGAACAGCACCAGGTTGGGCACCTCGTCCTCGGCCACCCGCAGCCGCGCGGGCAGCAGGAACCGCTTCCGGGTCAGCCACAGGCCGAGCAGCCCGAGCGAGAAGGACGCCATACCGAAGCCGATCATCCACCGGAATCCCCAGTAGGCGACGGGGATGTTGGGCCGGTAGTCGCCGGGGCCGTACTTCTCCTGGAGGGCCTTGTTGGTGTCGTTGATGCCGGGGACGTACGACTCGAAGTCGCTGTGGGCGAGGAAGGAGAGCAGACCGGGGATCTCCACGGCGACCTTGTTGTGGCCCTTGTCCACGTCACCCACGGCGAAGATCGAGAACGGCGCCGGCTTCTCGCCCTCCCACAGGGCCTCCGCGGCGGCCATCTTCATCGGCTGCTGCTCGTACATGACCTTGCCGAGGAAGTCACCGCTGATCGCGGTGAACATACCGCCGATCACCACGGTGACGAGGCCCAGCCGCAGCGAGGTCTTCATCACCGGGATGTGCTTCTTGCGCGCCAGGTGGAAGGCTGCGATGCCGACCATGAACGCGCCACCCGTCAGGAAGGCGGCGGACATGGTGTGGAAGACCTGGGTCAGGGTCGTGTTCTGGGTGAGCACGAGCCAGAAGTCGGTGAGCTCGGCACGGCCGGTCTTTTCATTGATCTTGTAACCGACCGGGTGCTGCATCCAGGAGTTGGCCGCCAGGATGAAGTACGCCGAGAGGATGGTGCCGATCGACACCATCCATATACAGGCCAGGTGGATCCTCTTCGGCAGCTTGTCCCAGCCGAAGATCCACAGACCGATGAAGGTCGACTCGAAGAAGAACGCGATCAGCGCCTCGAAGGCGAGCGGCGCTCCGAAGACGTCACCGACGAAGCGTGAGTAGTCGGACCAGTTCATGCCGAACTGGAACTCCTGCACGATGCCGGTGACCACACCCATCGCGATGTTGATGAGGAACAGCTTTCCCCAGAACTTCGTCGCCCTGAGGTACTTCTCCTTCTCGGTCCGCACCCATGCCGTCTGGAGACCGGCGGTGAGTGCGGCGAGGGAGATCGTCAGGGGAACGAACAGGAAGTGGTACACGGTGGTGATACCGAACTGCCACCTCGCCAGCGTCTCTGGCGCCAGAGCCAGGTCCACGTCAGCTTCTCCTTACGGCCTACGTCCTACGGTCCGGACGTCCTTGCGTCACCTCGCCGATTCCGGTTGATCTTGGGAGGAACCAGGCGCGCTTGTGAATGCGTTCACAATCACAAGCTATTATGACTCAAACGAAATCCGTAGCCGAAACCGGGGGGCCCCTTCCGCGAAACTTCAACATCTTGTTGAATTTCGCGCATGCAGATTCGTATCTCCTGGCCCGCCGGCCATGTCACCGCAACCCTCGACGACACGCCCACCAGCAAGGCGCTCGCGGGGGTTCTTCCGATCACGTCCACCGCGCACACCTGGGGCGAGGAGGTCTACTTCGACACTCCCGCCTCCCCCGCACTGGAGGCCGACGCCCAGCAGGTGGTCGAGCCCGGCACGGTCGCCTTCTGGACCGAGGGCGACGCCCTGGCTCTGCCGTACGGCCCCACACCGATCTCCCGCGGCGACGAATGCCGCCTGGCAAGCCCCTGCAACGTCCTCGGCCGCATCGACGGCGACCCCCGCGCCCTCGCCACGGTCCGCTCGGGCGACCCGATCCGCGTCGAACTGGCCTCCTGACCGGTACGGCCCCCAGGCGGACGACGGCCGGGCCGGACCGGGCGAGGTCGACCCCCCAGGGGCCGGCGGGGCAGTCGGGCCTTACGGAGAACCGTCCGCCGCCGACCCGCGAGGGGCCCCTCAGGAGGGAGGCGCGAGGGGCCACCGCCACCTCCGGCCCGCGAGGGGCCCCGGGCCGCGCCCGAGGAGCCACCGCCGTCGGCCCTCGGAACACAACCGCGCCCCGGCGCACTCGGCCACCCGGCGGCGCACACCCACCCACGTGAGCGCCCCGGGCGCGCGGGCAAACCGCCCCGGGGCCACCACCCGCCCCGGGGTGCACGCCCAGCCGCTTAGAACCGTTCCTTGCGGAAGTCGCCGGCCGCCCGCAGGAAGATGTCGTTGGCCTCGCTCTCGCCGATGGTGACCCGCACGCCCTCCCCCGCGAACGCCCGCACGACCACGCCCGCCTGCTCACACGCGGCCGCGAAGTCCACGGCGAGCTCGCCCAGCCGCAGCCAGACGAAGTTGGCCTGCGTCTCCGGCACGGTCCACCCCTGGCCGACGAGCCCCTCGTACACCCGCTTCCGCTCACAGACCAGGGACCCCACCCGGCCCAGCAGCTCGTCCTCCGCCCGCAGCGAGGCCACCGCGGCGTCCTGGGCGAGCTGGCTGACGCCGAACGGAACGGCGGTCTTCCGCAGCGCCGCGGCCACCGGCTCGTGGGCGACCGCGAAGCCGACCCGCAGCCCGGCCAGCCCGTACGCCTTGGAGAACGTGCGCAGCACGGCCACATTGGGGCGCTCGCGGTAGATCTCCACACCGTCCGGCACCTCGACGTCCCGGATGAACTCGCGGTACGCCTCGTCCAGCACGACCAGCACATCGGACGGCACCCGGTCCAGGAACCGCTCCAGCTCTGCCCGGCGCACCACCGTGCCGGTGGGGTTGTTCGGGTTGCAGACGAAGATCAGGCGCGTCCTGTCGGTGATCGCGTCGGCCATCGCGTCCAGGTCGTGGACGTCACCGGAGGTGAGCGGCACCTGCACCGGCGTCGCGCCACTGACCTGCGTGATGATCGGGTACGCCTCGAAGGAGCGCCAGGCGTAGATGACCTCGTCGCCGGGGCCGGAGGTGGCCTGGACGAGCTGCTGGGCCACGCCCACCGACCCCGTTCCGGTGGCCAGGTGCGACACGGGCACCCCGAACCGCTCGGCCAGCTCGTTCATCAGGCCCGTGCACGCCATGTCGGGGTAGCGGTTGAACGCGGCCGCCGCGGCCATCGCGCTCTCCATGACGCCGGGCAGCGGCGGGTACGGGTTCTCGTTGGAGGACAGCTTGTACGCGACCGGTCCCTCGGCCGCAGCGGGCTTGCCCGGCTTGTAGGTGGGGATGCCGCCCAGCACGGCGCGCAGCTTCGGGCTCGTCTCGCTCACTCTGGTCCTCCTAGACCGTACGTACCACCAATACTGCTCACCATATGAGGATTCCGCCCCGCTGCGAATGGCCGATTTCCATCCCGGCCTCCACGGGTGCCCCACGGGACCCCTGCGGGCCCCCGGCCGGCCCCGCAAGGCACCCGCGCCCACGAAGCGCCCGGCACCCGCGAAGCCCCGCCCGGGAACATCCGCGCACCTCGCCGACAGCCGCCGCGCACCCCGCGCGCGGCCGCCGCGCACCGCACACGCCACCGGCGCGACGACTGGGGGGAGCGCTCCCCCCAGTGCCGCGCGCCCATGGCTCGCGCCGTGGCGCGCGTCCCCCGTAGAGGTGAGTTGAGACCTCATCGAAACATCGTCCTCTTGGCAGGCTCATGCGCGCCGACAACTCGCGGCACCATGTGAAACCCCCCAACTGCCTTGCATTTCAAGGCCATTATGGGGTGGCGACCGTGCAGAAACGTGCCTGTCAACGAGTGAATATGCGAACGGCCCAACCGCCCGCCCTCGCCCTACTATCGGCTCGCCATGACAGCAGCAGGGAAGCACCAGGTGAGCCGGGCACAGACCCGGGGAAGCCGGCAAGGGCGAGCGGGCATCCGGGACGTGGCCGCCGCAGCCGGGGTCTCCATCACGACTGTCTCCGACGCGCTCAACGGCAAGGGCCGGCTCCCGGACGCCACCCGCCGCCACGTCCGCGAGGTCGCCGACCGGCTGGGCTATCGCCCCTCCGCCGCGGCCCGCACGCTCCGTACCGGCAAGTCCGGCCTCATCGGCCTGACGGTGACGACCTACGGGGATGAACCTTTCACCTTCACCGAATTCGCCTACTTCGCCGAGATGGCCAGGGCCGCCACCTCCGCCGCGCTCGCCCGCGGCTACGCCCTGGTCATCCTGCCCGCCACCTCCCGCCATGACGTCTGGTCGAACGTCGCCCTCGACGGCACCGTCGTCATCGACCCCTCCGACCACGACCCCGTGGTCACCGAACTCGTCCGCCAAGGCCTGCCCGTCGTCTCCGACGGCCGCCCGGCCGGCACCCTGCCGGTCACCGCCTGGGTCGACAACGACCACGAAGCCGCCGTCCTCGACCTGCTCGACCATCTCGCCGCCGCCGGCGCCCGCCGGATCGGTCTCCTCACCGGCACCACCACCGACACCTATACGCGTCTGTCCACCACCGCGTACCTCAACTGGTGCGAGCGCGTCGGGCAGGACCCGGTCTACGAGGCCTACCCGGCCCACGACCCCTGCGCCGGCGCGGTGGCCGCCGACCGGCTGCTCGCGCGCCCCGACCGCCCCGACGCCGTGTACGGGCTGTTCGATCCCAATGGCACCGACCTGCTGGCGGCGGCGCGCCGCTACGGCCTGCGCGTACCGGAGGATCTGCTGCTGGTCTGCTGCAGCGAGTCCACCGTCTACGCCGCCACCGAACCGCCCATCACCACCCTCTCCCTCAAGCCCCGGCGGATCGGCACCGCGGTCGTCCAGCTCCTCATCGACGCCATCGAGGGAATCGACACCGACCGGCCCGTCGAGCAGGTGATACCGACCGAGCTGATCGTCCGGACGTCCTCCCAGCGACGGCCCCCGCGGACGACCGTCAGCCCGCCACGCTCGCCGTCACAGGAGTGACCGGCACGTGGCCTCCGGGAACAACCGGGGCCACGCACCGGTCAAGGCCGAGGGCAAACTTCCCCAATTGGGGGTGAATCGGCCGGTGAACCCGGGGTCCACCCGGATTCACCACCCCTGGTGCGTCACACAGCACAAGGCTCATTCCTATGATGGGCGGACGACACCGCGGACCGCCCCGACCAGGCCGGTCCGCCAGGTGTAGGGCGTCGCGACGGTGGTGGAGGGGTCGATGACTCAGGGGGCCGGTCAAGGACCCGTGGTGCGGACGGCGACGTTGCGCGACTTCCGCGTACCGCCGTACGCCCAGGTGCCCGTACAGAGTCATGCCGCTCACCCGGGCAACGCGTTCCCCGAGGGTGAGCTGCCGGAGGGGTACACGCCGACCGAGCGCGACCTTCCGGTGATCAACCGCGGTGACACCGTCCAGGTGTCCGTCGCCCCGGAACCGGTCGCGGTCGAGACCGCGGCTCCGGAACCCGCTCCGGAGAGCGGTCCGGGCCCGCTGTACGTGGTGGGCGACGTCCACGGGTACCTCGACGAGCTTCTCGCCGCCCTGCACCACCAGGGCCTCATCGACACCGAAGGGCGCTGGGCGGCGGGCAACGCCCGGCTGTGGTTCCTCGGCGACTTCACCGACCGCGGCCCCGACGGGATCGGCGTCATCGACCTCGTCATGCGTCTCTCCGCCGAGGCCGCCGCCGCCGGCGGCTACTGCAAGGCCCTGATGGGCAATCACGAACTGCTGCTGATCGGCGCCAAGCGGTTCGCCGACACCCCGGTCAACTCCGGTGCCGGAACCGCCACGTTCCAGGCGGCCTGGCTCCTCAACGGCGGCCAGAAGAGCGACATGGACCGTCTCCAGGACGTCCACCTCCAGTGGATGTCGCGGCTCGACGCCGTGGTGGAGGAGGACGGGCACCTGCTGGTGCACTCCGACACCACTGCCTACCTGGAGTACGGGTCCACCATCGAGGACGTCAACGACACCGTCCACGAGATCCTCACCCGCAACGACGCCGACGAGTGCTGGGACCTGTTCCGCAAGCTGACCAAGCGCTTCGCGTTCCGGGACGAGTCCGGGCCCACGGCCGTACAGGAACTGCTGGCGGCCTACGGTGGCGAGCGCATCGTCCATGGCCACAGCCCGATTCCGTATCTCCTCGGCGAAGTCGGCTCCGAGGACGGCGAGGACGGCAGCGGCCCGACGGTCGAAGGACCGCATGTGTACGCGGACGGCCTGGCGATCGCCATGGACGGCGGTGTGACCATGGCCGGAAAGCTGCTGGTCGTACAGCTCCCCCTGCCCAACTGAGGCATGACGCAGCGCAGTCGGGCGGGGCGATTTCCGGAAATCCTCTGTCACCCCTTGCCGTAACCGCTCTACCATCGGTATTTCCGTAGCAGGCTCTCCTCCGTTTCTGCCCGACTGCCCGTTCTACGCGGGCAAACAGGGCCCTACGGAGCATCGGGGGATGCACATGAAAAGCGCTCCGCACCTGCTGACCGAGGATCGCGCCGAGTATGAGCGCGTCCTCGACGACGCGCTGCGCACCGCGCACGACCGTCCGGATCTCGCCGGGATCGGGCAGCGGCTCAACACCGAGCAGCTGCGCACCATGGCCCTGAACGCGACCGCGCTGATATCCGCGGCGGCCGCCGCCGAGTACGACCACTTCGTCAAGGTGCGTGAGGAGTCACGCACGCCCGGCGGAGTGTCCGCCATCGGCTCCGTCCTGGCCTCGCCGGGTGAGGAGGCCGACTCGGGACCGGGCGCGGGGGTCGGCGTCATCGTCACCGTGCTGGCGCCCGTTCTGGCGGGCACGGCAGCGGTCATCTTCCTGCTGGTCGGCTCTGTCCTGAAGATGCTCGACCCGGCCCCCGCCTTCGCGGATTCACTGCTGGCGGCGGGGTGGTTCTTCGGTGCCGTGACGGCGGCCGGCATTCTGGCCGCCGCGATCGGTCTGCTGATCACCGCGCTGCGCAACAGCTCCACGCAGGTAGCGGCTCAGGAACCGGGAGGCGAGTTGCCCGACGAGGTCGCCCGCGCCAGGGAGGCATGGCGGCACGCCCTGCTGGAGCGCGGAATCCTGCCGTTCCTGCGGAACGCGCTGGCGGACCCCAGTGCGGACCCCCTCTCAGGGGTGCCTCCGCGCCACGTCGGACGGATTCCGAAGATGGGCTACAGCGGGCCGGAGTTCTCCAGCCCCAGCGAGGGCGGTTCCGGCTCCCGCCCGACGTTCACCAGCCCCGACTTCACCAGCCCGGACTTCGGCGGCCCTGAACACCAGCCGGACTGACCGTCGCGCCCCCGCCTTGGACGTCGAGCGCCTGTTTCACGTGAAACGAACAGATGTTTCACGTGAAACAGGCAGATGCCCCATCGGCGGATATCAGTCCGCCAGCGGCAGGTAGACCCGATTGCCGGCCGCGGCGAACTCCGCCGACTTCTCCGCCATTCCGGCCTCGATCTCCGTCTCCTTCAGATCGCCGCCGTGCTCACGCCGGATGTCCTGCGAGATCTTCATCGAACAGAACTTCGGCCCGCACATGGAGCAGAAGTGCGCGGTCTTGGCCGGCTCGGCAGGCAGCGTCTCGTCGTGGAACTCCCGCGCCGTGTCCGGGTCGAGGGCCAGGTTGAACTGGTCCTCCCACCGGAACTCGAACCGGGCGTCCGACAGCGCGTCGTCCCACTCCTGGGCGCCCGGGTGCCCCTTGGCCAGGTCTGCGGCATGCGCGGCGATCTTGTAGGTGATGACGCCGGTCTTCACATCGTCCCGGTTCGGCAGTCCCAGGTGCTCCTTGGGCGTGACGTAGCAGAGCATCGCCGTGCCCCACCAGGCGATCATCGCCGCGCCGATACCGGAGGTGATGTGGTCGTAGGCCGGGGCCACATCGGTGGTCAGCGGGCCGAGCGTGTAGAACGGCGCCTCCTCGCAGATCTCCTGCTGAAGGTCGATGTTCTCCTTGATCTTGTGCATCGGGACGTGGCCCGGGCCCTCGATCATCGTTTGTACGTTGTGCCGCTTGGCGATCTGGTTCAGCTCACCGAGCGTGCGCAGCTCCGCGAACTGCGCCTCGTCGTTGGCGTCCGCGATGGAGCCGGGGCGGAGGCCGTCGCCGAGCGAGTACGTCACGTCGTACGCGGCGAGGATCTCGCAGAGCTCCTCGAAGTTCTCGTACAGGAACGACTCCTTGTGGTGCGCCAGGCACCACGCGGCCATGATCGAGCCGCCGCGGGAGACGATGCCGGTCTTGCGGCGCGCGGTCAGCGGCACGTACCGCAGGAGCACACCGGCGTGGACCGTCATGTAGTCGACGCCCTGCTCGGCCTGCTCGATGACCGTGTCCTTGTAGATCTCCCAGGTGAGCTCCTCGGCCTTGCCGTCGACCTTCTCCAGGGCCTGGTAGAGCGGCACGGTGCCGATCGGCACGGGGGAGTTCCGCAGTACCCATTCGCGGGTGGTGTGGATGTTGCGGCCGGTGGAGAGGTCCATGACCGTGTCGGCGCCCCAGCGGGTTGCCCAGGTCATCTTCTCCACCTCCTCCTCGATGGAGGAGGTGACCGCCGAGTTGCCGATATTGGCGTTGACCTTCACCAGGAAACGCTTGCCGATGATCATCGGCTCGATCTCCGGGTGGTTGACGTTGGCGGGCAGTACCGCGCGGCCGGCCGCGATCTCCTCGCGCACCACCTCGGGGGAGACGTTCTCGCGGAGCGCGACGTACTCCATCTCCGGTGTGATCTCGCCCCGGCGGGCGTATGCGAGCTGCGTCACCGCCTGGCCGTCCCGGCCCCGGCGCGGCTGGCGCGGACGGCCGGGGAAGACGGCATCGAGGTTGCGCAGCCCGCCGCGCGGGGAGGTGTGCTTGAGCCCGTCGTCCTCGGGGCGGACCGGACGGCCCGCGTACTCCTCGGTGTCACCGCGACCGATGATCCAGTTCTCCCGCAGCGGCGGCAGCCCACGGCGTACATCGGTCTCGACATTCGGATCGGTGTACGGCCCTGACGTGTCGTACAGCGTCACGTCCTTGCCGTTGGTGAGGTGCACCTTCCGGACCGGCACCCGGAGGTCGGGGCGAGAGCCCTCGATGTACCCCTTGTGCCAGCCGATGGGCTTCCCGGCCTCGTCGTTCTGGTTCGAGGCAGGCGTGCGTGCGTCCTGAACGGTCATCGTGACCTACTCCCTACGCCGGCATTACCCGGTAACAGGTTCGGCGGTCGACGCAGCGGTTTCCGTACCTCTCGTACGGATGTCAGCGCCCTCTCAGCCCGGTGCTCCGAGCTCCCGCGTGTGCAAAGGTGCCACCACGCTAGCGCCATCCCGGCCACGCTGAACAGGGGGCCCCGGTCGTTCTTGCGATGATCGGTCGGTGACTTCCTCGCAGCAGTCCCCCGAACCGACCGGACAGGCACATGGTCATACGCACAGCCATGCCCACAGCCACGGCCCCGCCGCGCCCGTATCCAAGCACCTGCGCAAGGTCATCGCCGCGGTACTGATCCCCTTCGCGACGGCGGTGCTCGTCGGCCTCGCCGTGCTGTGGCCGGGCGGCGCCCCGGAGCACGAGCGCACGGGAGTCGGCTTCGACCGGCAGACCGAGCAGGGCACCGTGGTCCGGGTCGACCGGGTGGACTGCAAGGACGTGAACGCCGCGCAGGTCCCACCGACCGGTGACACGACGACGCCCGAGGGGCGCGAGGCCGTCAACGCACAGCAGGGCCAGTGCGCGAAGGCGACGGTCGAGGTCACCACCGGCAAGGACAAGGGCCGTAAGTTCGTCGAGATCGTGCAGCCGGACGCCCCCCGCCAACTGGAACAGGGCCAGGGAGTGGTGGTGGCCTACGCCCCCGACGCCCCGCGTGACCTGCAGTACTCGGTCACCGATGTGAACCGCAAGGTGCCCATGCTCCTGCTGGCGGGCATCTTCGCGCTGGCGGTGGTGGCCGTGGGCCGGTTGCGCGGAGTGATGGCGCTGGTCGCGCTGGCGGTGAGCTTCGCCGTCCTGACCCTGTTCATCCTGCCCGCGATCCTCCAGGGGTCGAACCCGCTGGTCGTGGCGGTGATCGGGTCGAGCGCCATCATGCTGATCGCGCTCTACAGCTGCCACGGTCTGACCGCGCGGACCTCGGTGGCCGTGATCGGCACCCTGATCTCGCTCCTGCTGATTGGACTGCTCGGCTCGCTGTTCATCGGCTGGGCCTCGCTGACGGGTAACACGGACGACAACACGGGCCTGATCCATGGCCTCTACCCGAACATCGACATGTCCGGTCTGCTGCTCGCCGGTGTCATCATCGGTTCGCTCGGTGTGCTCGACGACGTGACGGTGACCCAGACGTCGGCGGTGTGGGAATTGCACCAGGCGGACCCGAAGATGGGACCGCGCGCCCTGTACCGGGCCGGTATCCGCATCGGCCGCGACCACATCGCCTCGGTGGTGAACACCCTGGTGCTCGCGTACGCGGGTGCCGCCCTGCCCCTGTTGCTGCTGTTCTCGATCGCGCAGAGCAGCGTGGGCACGGTCGCCAACAGCGAACTGGTCGCGGAGGAGATCGTGCGGACCCTGGTCGGTTCCATCGGCCTGGTGGCGTCGGTGCCGGTGACCACCGCGCTGGCCGCCCTCGTCGTCTCGGCCGACCGGCCGGGAGCCGAGACGGCAGCGGCCGTTCGCGGTGGGGGACGGGGCAGGCGCCGCAAGAAATAGTCAGGCGTCGGGCGGGTCCGCCCGGTGTCCCCGGGCGGACCCACCGTCAGCCGGCGTTCTCCTCGGCGAGAATCCGGCCGAGGGCCTCCTCGAGGTGCTCCTCGAAGTCGCCGAGCGTGCGCTCCTGTCCCAACGGCACCAGCTTGTCGGTGCGGTCGAGGAAGGCCACCAGCGGCGGTGCGCTGGAACGGAACAGCGCACGGTCGGCGCCGACCTGCAGCCGGATGCTGACGTCCGACAGGTCCTCAAGACCGGTCGGTGCGATGTGCACATCGCCGTCACCGCTCGGCCCGTTGATGCCGTCCACAAGCAATTCTCTGCCGAAAGCCCAGGTCACAGGCGCATCGCCGGGCAGGTGGAACGTCATCCGGACCGCGAACGGGTCCCTTGTCTCGTACCCCAGCTCGACCGGAATCCTGAAGGAAAGCTCCTCGGAGACGACGAAGCTCATCAGGACCTCGGCCTGAACCGACTCGCGCATCATGTACCCCGCAGTGGATGAAGCAGTGGTGAACAACGGCTGATGAAGATCGGTGAGGAAAGCGGCTGGAAAATCGGCCAGGAATCATCTGTCCTGGCCTCTTGACGTCATGCTCCTGTACGCACTACAGGATCACAAGGAGTGATTTTTCAGATACTGATAGAGAACGCCAGTGAACTGAAGAGCTTTCCCACCTCCCCGCGGAGCCGGTCGACTGCGGGCAGCAACCGTCGCTCCTGGTGGCAGGGTACGGAAATGGCCATTGTGGCGGCGAGGGAACCCGCCGTGATGGGGATGGCGGCGCAGACCGTACCGAGCGCGTACTCCTGGCGCTCGACCACCGGCTGTGTGCGTTCGGTGGTCCTGAGGCGTTCCAGCAGCGTCCGTCCGTCGCGGACGGTGTACGGGGTGATCGGCTGCACGGGGTGGCGGTCCAGGTGGTCCCGGCGGGCCCGCTCGCTCAGTTGGCTGAGCAGGCACTGTCCGATGGCGTGGGCGTGGCCCGTCTCGCGGAAGTCGGCCCATTCGTCGACGGCGGGGGCGGCGGGGGTGTCGGAGACCGAGATCAGCTCGATCTCGCCGTCCCGGTAGACCGCGAAGTACACCGGAACACCGATGGCGTCGCGCCAGTGAGCAAGCGAATTCTCGATCTTGCTGCGACGATTCTGCAGAACTCCGCCGCGCGCCAGCCGCGCTGCCGCGTCACCGTGGACGAACACCCCGTTCTCCCGGCGCAGATAGCCCTCGTGCGTCAGCGTGCGCAGCAGGTGGTACGCGGTGGGCAGCGGCAGACCCGTCTCGCGCGCCAACTGCTTGGCGGGGGCGCCGTCGGGGTGGGAGCCCACGGCCTCCAGCAGCCGCAGCGCCCGCTGCACGGAGCCGATCAGGGTCGGAGGAGGGGTAGGGGTTGGGTGAGGGGAATGCGGTGCCGTGGCCAAAGGTCACCCCCAGGCGTTTCGCCCCATTCAGTCGTACAAACCGGTGGTAGGGCGTTCGTAAACCCCTGGATTCCAAGGGCAGCGGAGACCCGCCACTCTAATGGCAGCCTCCGTTCGGGGTGAGGTTTCGCCGGGGCCGTTCCCCCGCGCGGGCTAACGGCCGGGCGCGTGGCCGGGCAAGCGGCCGACATGTTCGTACGCCAGTGTCAGAAAGGCGCCGGAGCGGCGTCGGAAGCGGCGTACGAAAACGGCGTCGGAAAGCGCCGTTCGGACTGCCTCCGGACAGTGTCCGAGCGCAGTCCGAACGACATCAGGGCAACTTCACCAGTCTTCACGGGACGACGAGGTGGACATGAACTTCCGTACGACGTAAATGAGTCCGCCGACAAGCACGGCGAAAACGAGCACCTTGAACAACAGCCCGATCAACACGCTGATGACGGTCCCGATCAGGCTTCCGAAGACCACCAGGGCAATGATGGGTACGGCGATCCACTTCACCCACCAGGGCATCCCCGCGAGAATGTTCCGAACCGCCGCCATTGTCCCTGCCTCATCTCTGGTGACACTTCCTACCGTTGGACACCTTCGATGCTAGGTGCCGGGGGCTCGCCGCGGGCGCCTCGCAGCCCCCGCTCTCCCCTGATCCTCCCCCTAGGGAACCCTGGTCCGCCGGGAGCCCGAGGTCAGCTCTCCGGAGGGGAGAAGACCACCATCACCCTCAGGTCCTCGGTGATGTGGTGGAACTTGTGCGGCACGCCGGCCGGTACGTACACCACACTGCCCCGCCCCACCTGCGTCGTCTCCATCCCCACCGTGATCGACGCGCGACCGCTGACGACGAAGTAGACCTCGTCCTCCTTGTGCGGCTGCTGCGGATCGAGCTGCCCCGCGTCGAGCGCGTAGAGGCCCACCGACATGTTCCGCTCCCGAAGGAACTGCAGATACGCGCCGTCATTCGCGACGCGTTCCGCCTCCAGCTCATCCAGTCGGAATGCCTTCATCGCCCGTCCGCCCCTGCACTTGATCCGATCACGTCTGCCACGATCAGACACATGATGAATTTCCTAGTCAAGACGATCGCGAACGCGGCTGCCCTGGCCGTGGCGATCTGGCTGCTCGCCGACATCACCCTGACCGGTGACAGCACCGGTAAGAAGGCCCTGACCCTGGTCCTGGTGGCCCTGGTCTTCGGCATCGTGAACTTCCTCGTCAAGCCGGTCGTGAAGCTGCTCACGCTGCCGCTGTTCATCCTGACGCTGGGCCTGTTCACGCTGGTCGTCAACGCACTGATGCTGCTGCTGACCTCGTGGCTGGCCGACAAGCTCGACCTGAGCTTCCATGTCGAGGGCTTCTGGACCGCCGTACTGGGCGGCCTGATCATCTCCGTCGTGTCGTGGGCCATGAACGTGGTTCTCCCCGACGGCAAGGACTGAGGCCGGGTGGGTCCGGCGGAGACGGCGAGCGAAGGGCTGCTCGACGCCGTACGGGAGGCCGTACAGGAGAAGCTGAAGGAGCGTGCCGCATGACGTGGGGTGACGGGACCAGGGCGGTACGGGCTGGTCTGCCCGAGCCGAAGGCGTACGAACCGACCCTGCCGGGTCCGGTGTTCGCCGCCCACTACCACCTGCCCGGCGAGCCGACCGGCCCGTACACATACGGGCGGGACGAGAACCCGACCTGGACGCACCTGGAGCGGGCCATCGGCGAGCTGGAGGCGCCGGGTGAGCCGGGTGTCGAGACAGTCGTCTTCGCCTCCGGGATGGCCGCGATCTCCTCCGTGCTGTTCTCGCAGCTCAGGGCCGGTGACGTGGTCGTCCTGCCGGCCGACGGCTACCAGGCTCTGGCGCTGGTCCGGGCGCAGCTGGAGGCGTACGGAATCGAGGTGCGCACCGCGCCGACCGGCGGCGACGCGCAGCTCTCGGTGCTGGAGGGGGCACGGCTGCTGTGGATCGAGACCCCGTCGAACCCGGGTCTGGACATCTGCGACATCCGGCGTCTGGTGGCCGCGGCGCACGCCGGGGGCGCGCGCGTCGCGGTTGACAACACGCTCGCCACCCCGCTCGGGCAGCGCCCGCTGGAGCTCGGCGCGGACTTCTCCGTGGCCAGCGGCACCAAGGGCCTGACCGGGCACGGCGACATCCTGCTCGGGCATGTGACCTGCCGTGATGCCTCCCTGGCCGCTTCGGTACGACGCTGGCGCAAGATCGCCGGAGCCATTCCGGGCCCGATGGAGGCCTGGCTCGCCCACCGGTCGCTGGCCACGCTCCAACTGCGCGTCGACCGGCAGTGCGCGACCGCGCTGGCGCTCGCCGAGGCGCTGTCGGCGCGCGAGGACGTGACCGGGCTGCGGTATCCGGGGCTGCCGGGCGACCCGTCGCACAAGGTGGCGGCCGGGCAGATGCGGCGCTTCGGTTCGGTCGTCTCCTTCGTCCTGCCCGACCGGGAGCGGGCGGAGAGCTTCCTGGCCGGGCTGCGGCTGGTGGACGACGCGACCAGCTTCGGCGGTGTGCGGTCCACGGCCGAGCGGCGCGGGCGGTGGGGTGGGGACGCGGTGCCCGAGGGCTTCGTCCGCTTCTCGGTGGGGGCCGAGGACGCCGAGGACCTGGTGGCTGATGTACTGCGCGCGCTGGATGAGGCGGGCTGAGCGGATCCGCTACGACGAACGGACGGTCCGAGCCTCCCCCCTCATGGCTCGGACCGTCCGCGTTTCCCTGCGGATGACCGCGTGCTCAAGGCTAGTTGACTCTGTGTCAGTGTCCAATCACGGTAGCGACAGAGACCTATCGACTTATTTATAGTTGGACGGTCGGCCCTGAGGCGCCGTCAGCCGGACGTGGCCGAGGGCGGGAGGGGGGAGGCGCATGGATCTGGCGTTGCTGCGTACGTTCGTCACCGTCCACAGGGCAGGTTCCTTCACTCGCGCGGCCGCCCTCCTGGGCCTCTCCCAGCCGGCCGTGACCAGCCAGATCCGTACGCTGGAGCGCCAGCTGGGCCGCCCGCTGTTCCTGCGCCAGGCCCGTGGCGTCAAGCCCACCACCATCGGCGACGAGCTCGCGCACCGCGCGGCACCGCACCTGGACGCGCTCGTCGAGATCGCCGAGACGGGGCTCGACGACGAGTCCGGGGTCCGCACCCTCCACATCGGCGGGCCGCCCGAGTTCACCTCGGTACGCGTCCTGCCCGCCCTCACCAGGCTGGTCTCCCAGGGGCTCGCGGTGCGCACGTCTCTGGTCTCCGCCGCCGAGGAGGTCCTCGACGGGCTGGCCGCCGGCCACCACGACCTGGCCATCGCCACCGCCCGCCCGCGCGGCGGCCTGCTCACCGCGACCCCGCTCTGCGACGAGGAGCACGTCCTGGTCGCCTCCCCGCGCTGGGCCGCCCGGCTGGCGCCCGGCGTCCTGCGGCGCAAGGGCGCGGTGGTGCTGGAGCAGCTGCCGGTGGTCGAGGTGCACGAGTCGCTGCCGTTCGTCGCGCGCTACTGGGCGGCGGTCTTCGAATCGAAACCGGCCGCCGCGGCCACCGTCATCGCGCCGGACCTGCGCGCCGTCCAGGAGTCCGCCGCCTCGGGCGCCGGCCTCGCCGTGCTGCCCCGTTACCTGTGCGAGGACGATCTGGCCGACGGCCGGCTCGTGGCGCTGCTGGACCCGCCGGTACCGCCGCTGCGCACGTACTTCGTGGTCGTGCGCACCGGGACGCTGGCCCTCCCGCACATCGCGCGGGCGCACGACTCACTGCTGCGCGCTGCGACGGACTGGTGACGGCACGTGCGCCATGCTTCGACGGGTGTTTCAGAAGGGCCCCGGCGGGCCATTTTCAAGCCATGACCGAACGTCCGGTGGTCAAGCGCACCGCACGCGCCATCCTGCTCGACGGCGACGATCTCGTCCTGATCAAGCGTACGAAGCCCGGCATGGATCCGTACTGGCTCACCCCGGGCGGCGGGGTCGAGCCGGAGGACGCGACGGTGGTCGAGGCGCTCCACCGGGAGGTCCACGAGGAACTGGGCGCCAAGATCATCGATGTGGTCCCGTGCTTCGTCGACACCGTCGAGCACATCGTGGACGGCGGCGTCTCGGGCGTGAAGGTGCAGCACTTCTTCGTCTGCCGACTGGAGTCCATGGACCCCGCGCAGCGGCACGGTCCGGAGGTGGACGAGCCGGTCGGCGAGTACGAGATCGTACGGGTGCCCTTCACCAGGGTCGGGATCGCCGCCGTCAATCTGGTGCCGCTGTCGCTGCGGCACTACCTGGACGGCAATATCGAGGGCGTGCGGGCGATGCACGCCCCTGACCTCGGCTAGCTCCTCAGTCGGCCGCTGCGACGAGTTCTTCGAGCGAGTCGTGGCGGATCCGCTCGTAGGGCACGCCGACGCCCCTGAGCGCGTCGACTCCGCTGCGGATCATGCCGACCGGTCCGGAGAGGTAGGCGTCGTACTCGTTCCACGGTCCGTACTCGCGCACCACGTCCGGCAGCTGCGTCTTGCCGTCGATGATCGCCCGCACCTCCAGCCAGGGGTGGGACTGCTGGAGCCGCAGCATGGTGTCGATGTCGTACAGATCGTGATCGGTACGGGCGCCGTAGAAGACCTCGACCGGGCGCCGCGCACCATGCTCGGCGACATCCTCGACCAGCGCCTTGATGGGCGCGATACCGGTACCGCCGCCCAGGCAGAGCAGGCCGTTGTCGGTGGTGTGGTCGACGGTCATCGAACCGGCGGGCGGTCCCAGGCGCAGCACATCACCGGGTCGGGCGTGGTGGACCAAGGCATTGGACACCCAGCCGGCCGGGACCGCCTTGACGTGGAAGGACAGCAGGCCGTCGGAGCGGGGCGCGGAGGCGAAGGAGTAATGCCGCCAGATCCGCGGCCACCAGGGGGTTTCCAGGCTCGTGTACTGCCCCGCCAGGAAGGGGTACGGCTGGTCGGGGCGGACGGTGATGACCGCGATGTCGGGCGTTCTCAGGTCGTGCGAGACCACCTCGGCGTGCCACCAGGCGGGCGCGTGCCGCTCGTTCTCGGCGGCCGCGTCGATCATGATCTGGGAGATCGTGGTGTACGTCCGGACCCAGGCGGCCTCGGTCTCCTCGTCCCACGTCGTCGTCGCGTACCGGCTCAGCGCCCCGATGAGCGCCTCGCCGACGGCCGGGTAGTGCGAGGCGTCGGTGCCGTACTTGCGGTGGCCGCGCCCCAGGTGCTGGAGGTACTCGGTGAGCACCTCGGCGTTGTCCATGTGCTCGGCCGCGGTCAGCAGTGCCTTGAGGAGCCGGTCGCGCTGGGCTTCCATGGCGGCCGGGAAGAGCGCGCGCAGCTCGGGGTTGCGGGTGAAGAGCAGGGCGTAGAAGTACGAGGTGACCTTGTCGGCCACGGGCCCGACCTCGGCAAGCGTTCTCCGGACCCGCACCGCGTCGGGCGACCCGGACTCCGCGGCCGACACGGGGTCGGACCCGGGAGCCGGCTCCGCTGCGGAGGCGGGGCGGGGCTCCGCCAAGGGGGCGGCGTGGGGCTCCGCGGCGGGTGCGTGGTGGTGGGACTCCGCGGTCGGGACGGCGCCGACCGGGCCGTGGGGCCGGGCGGTGCCGACCGGGTCGTCGGCGGGGCCCACGGGGCGGTCCTGGTGCCCCTCGGCGGGGCCGGGACGCCTGGCGCTGTCCGGGTGCGGGTTGCCGCCCCCGTGGCCGGTTGGCGCGTCGTACGGGGCTCCCTGCGCCCCCGGCGCGTACGCGGTGCCTGCGGGGGCGTCCTGGGGCGCGCGGGCCATGGGCCGGTCGGCGGGACGTTCGTGTACCGGGCGCTGGGAGCCGTCGGGCCACGGCACGCCCGGAGCAGCAGTCGCCGCTTCAGGCGCACGGGGGGCCGGAGCCGTCTTCGGCTCGGCCGTACGCGCGGCACCCGTGCTGCCGACCATGCGTATGGACGTGAGCGGCCGCCGCTGGCCGGCTATTCGTTCCTGGCTGCCGCCCGAAGTTTCCCCGGCACCCGCCTCACGGTCCTGGCGCTCCCCGGCACGGGCGGCGTCGGGTTCGGTGGGCCGGTCAGTGACCGGCTTGCGCGGTGTGAACCAGCCACCGCCCCCGCCGCTGTCGCCGGAAGTGCCATTGTCGGCCGACATGGTGGTCGGAGCGTCCATAGAGTGCCTCGCCTCGAACATCTTTCGGTCGGTCTGTGCACTTCCGCCAGCCGGAAGGTGCCTCAATTCGCCGGTTTTCGCCTCGTAGTCGCTGCCCGCCGCCGCCCACAGTAACCCTCATCCGCGCCACGAATCGGGACGAGTGCGACTCGCTGTGACATTGACCGCAGTTGCTGTGGTCGCAGCATGGCAGGAGTTGCCGGCTCGTCAGAGCGAGAGTGGAAAGCCCGGATTTCGTCCCCAGTATTCGTTAGGCTGCGTTACCGCCGTGTCTTTGAACTAACGGCCGGCTCGTACCAGTTCGTAGGCCTCGCGGAGATCGCCTCCCGTATAAGTGTGTGTGGCAAGCCCGGACAGATGATGGTCCGCGTTGATCGCCACTGCTACCGGGACCGTCGCGAAGATCTCCGCGTCGGACATGGAATCACCGTATGCAACACACTCGTCCAGTTCCACCCCCAACTCTGCACAGAGTCGGTTCGCGATCTTCACTTTCGCCGACGCAGTGAGAATGCCCTCGCGATTGACCGGCTGGGTGAATGGCACGGCAGGCCAACGTGAACCGTGGGCGGCGTGCGCTCCCCAGTCGAGCAGCCGCTCGACGAAGAAATCGGGCGACAGGGAGATCACCGCGCAGTAACCGCCACCCGCGCGGATTTCCGCCCAGACCTCATGGATGCCCTCCAGCCATGGCGCGCCGTCGAACGCCGCCGCGACATGGTCCAGGGTCAGCTCCGACCACAGCTCCCTGGCCCGTACCGCGAACTCGTCCGGAGTCAGGTCACGCGCCAGGAACCCGCGCTCCAACTCGGCGATCTCGGCGCTCAGCCCGAGCTGACGGGAGATCTCCACGGCTGCCGCTGACCCGCGGATCAGTGTGCCGTCGAGGTCGAACAGATGGAGTCTGCGTGGCCTCATCATGTACGCCGAGGTTAGTACCCCCGATTACTCCCCCCGTCAGACGCCGTGGCACGGGCCGCCGAGGACTGTGTTTCACGTGAAACAACTCAAGCGTCCCGCTCGCCCGGCCCTCCTCGTCGTCCACGGTGCCGTGTCAGTGAGCTGGTTGGGACTCACCCTGGGCGTGCTGGCGCTCGGTATCGCCGCTTACACGACCGCCGGCACATCCCTCACCGAGGCCGCCTACCGTGCCATGAAGGTCTTCGGTGACTGGCTCCTCGCTCCGGCCGCGCTGGTCTCCCTGGTCAGCGGCCTGATCCTGGCTCTGGGCACACCATGGGGCCTGGCCCGGCACCGCTGGGTCACCATGACGGCGATCTCCGTCCTCAAGCCCTGGGGTCTCACCCGCCGTGGCCGTCGCCTGCGTGCCGTGAAGCAGGCCCCCCCGGCCGGGAGGTGGTCCGGGCCAGGGGGACGGGTGTGAAGGAGATCGTCTGACGGTGTTACGCCAGGGTCTCCACCGCTGCGGTGGCGAACCCATGGTCCTGCTCCGGGGCGCCGCCGCCCACACCGATCGCGCCGATCAGACGGCCGTCGCGGTGGACCGGGACACCCCCCGCGATGAACAGGAGCGGGCGATCGAGGGCGGTGGGAAGCGTGTGGAACGGAGCGCCGGGCTGGACGGCGTCGACCAGGTCGGCAGTCGGGGCGTTCAGCTGGAGGGCGGTGAACGCCTTGCGGGTGCTGGTCTCGCCGGCGATCAGTACGGCACGGTCGTCGCGGCGGAAGGCCAGCAGGTGGCCTCCTGCGTCCAGAACGGTGACAGCGACCGCGACTCCGGCCGTTTCGGCGGCGCGGCGGGCGGTGTCCACGAGGGCTTCGGCGTCCTGGGTGGTCAGCGGGGCAACGGCGGTGGCGGTGGTGCTCATGGGGACGTTTCCTTGATGGCTATGGGCGATGGACAGGTGAGGGGGACGGGAGAATCAGCTGTGCGCCACCGGGACGGCGGCCTGCTCCGGGGTGGCTGACGCGACGATCCGGCTGCGCTGCCGGACGTCCCGGCGCTCCAGGGCGCTGGAGAGGACGGCCAGCGCCAGGGCGGCGGCAGCCAGGACGGCGCCGACCCAGTTCGGGGCGGTGATACCGAGGCCGGCCGCGATGACGACGCCGCCGAGCCAGGCGGAGAGCGCGTTGCCGAGGTTGAAGGCGCCGATGTTCACCGCCGAGGCGAGCGTCGGAGCGCCGGAAGCCTGGTCAAGGACCCGCTTCTGCAGCGGGGGCACGGTTGCGAAGCCCAGCGCGCCGATCAGCGTGATGGTGATCGCGGCCGCGATCTGGTGGTGCGCCGTGACGGTGAACAGTGCGAGCACGAGCGCCAGGGCACCCAGCGACACATACAGCAGCGGCATCAGCTTGCGGTCGGCGAGCTTGCCGCCGATCAGGTTGCCGCCGACCATGCCGAGGCCGAACAGGACGAGCAGCCAGCTGACGGACGACTCGGCGAAGCCTGCGGCCTCCGTCAACATCGGGGTGATGTAGGTGATCGCGGCGAAGACACCGCCGAAACCGAGCACGGTCATCGCCATGGCCAGCAGTACCTGGACGTTGCGGAAGGCTGCGAGCTCGTGGCGCAGCCGTACGCCTTCCGGCTTGGGCTGCTCGGGCACCAGCTGCGCGACGCCCAGCAGGCCGAGGACACCGAGGACGGCCACGATCAGGAAGGTGGCGCGCCACCCGGCCGTCTGGCCGATGAAGGTGCCGGCCGGCACACCGACCACATTGGCCACGGTCAGGCCGGTGAACATCATCGCGATTGCTCCGGCCTTCTTCTCAGGGGTCACGAGATCGGCGGCGACCACCGAGCCAATACCGAAGAACGCACCGTGGGCGAGCGACGCGACGACCCGGCCGATCAGCATGAGGCCAAAGGACGGGGCCAGGGCGGACAGGACGTTGCCCGCGATGAACAGCCCCATGAGCAGCATCAACATCCGCTTGCGGGAGACGCGGGTGCCCAGGACGGTCATCAGCGGAGCGCCGAGGACGACTCCCAGTGCGTAGCCCGTGACGAGGTAGCCGGCGGTCGGGATCGACACCTGGTAGTCAGCCGCAACCTGGGGAAGCAGGCCCATGATCACGAACTCCGTGGTCCCGATACCGAAGGCCCCGATAGCGAGGGCCAGAAGTGCGAGCGGCATGGAGTACACCTTCCGGAAGATTGCATCTGCGCCTTACATGCGTCGACAATAGTTGCAGACGCGGGTTAGCTGCAAGCGCAGGCTATTGCAGAGTTCGTCTATCCTGGTGGTAGCCGCTCCGGGACGGAGGACAGACCCCATGACAGCGACAGATCCGGCGCTCACCGCCCTCTCCCAGGGGTGGTGCGCGCTCTCTCTGCTCCACGGGAAGATCGAGGCCCACATCGAGCGCGCCCTGGAGGCCAAGCACGGGCTGAGCGTGCGGGAGTTCTCCCTGCTCGACGTCCTCAGCCGACAGCACAACGGGCCGGGCGGTCATCTCCAGATGAAGCAGGTGGCCGACGCCGTCGTCCTCAGCCAGAGCGCCACGACCCGCCTGGTCACCCGCCTCGAGGACCGCGGGCTGCTCACGCGCTATCTCTGCGACACCGATCGACGCGGTATCTACACCGACGTCACCGAGGCCGGTCTGGCGCTGCTCGCCGAGGCCCGGCCGACCAACGAGGCCGCCCTGCGGGAAGCGCTCGACGAGGCCGCGAAGAACCCGGAGCTCGCCCCGCT
The DNA here is from genome assembly GCF_040300825.1 of Streptomyces sp. NPDC000229. NCBI lineage: Bacteria > Bacillati > Actinomycetota > Actinomycetes > Kitasatosporales > Streptomycetaceae > Streptomyces > Streptomyces sp. NPDC000229. The sequence continues at coordinate 15,035 of NZ_JBEPEL010000026.1, read as the reverse complement.
CGTCAGGGCCGTCGAAGAACTGCACGTACCGGTGGGCTGACCGGCCGCGGCGGACGGGCTCGAAGTAGCCTGCGGCCCATGAGCGATCTTGAGATAAGGACAGCCGTCCCCGCCGACATCCCCGCGATCGTGGCCATGCTGGCCGACGATCCCTTGGGGGCGCAGCGCGAGTCGCCTGACGACCTCACTCCCTACACAGCCGCCTTCGAGCGGCTGTCGGGCGACCCCAACCAGCACCTGGTCGTCGCCGTACGCGAAGAGCGGGTCGTCGGCACGCTTCAGCTCACGATCATGCCCGGACTGTCACGGCGTGGCGCGACCCGGTCGATCATCGAAGGCGTCCGTATCCACGCCGACGAGCGCGGCGGCGGGCTGGGTACCCAGCTCATCGAATGGGCCATCGCCGAATCACGGCGCCTGCAGTGCCAGTTGGTTCAACTGACATCCGACTCCACCCGCACCGACGCTCACCGCTTCTACGAACGGCTTGGCTTCGAAGCCTCACATCTGGGCTTCAAAATCACCCTGTGATGCCGCGCGCCGCCCTTGGCGGGCGGCGCTCGCGCACCGTTTCACGTGAAACATCACCCCGTCAGAGCCCGCGCCAGCCGTCTGCGTCGACACCACCCGGCACCGCGTCCCGCGGCTCGTACGGTTCGCGCGTGAACACGAACGATCCGAGGTCGAGGTGGCTGACGGAACCGTCCTCGCGTCGGACCACCCGGAGCGTCTCCCCCGCGTAGTAACCGTTCAGCCCCGTCCAGGTGCCATTGTCCTCCGCACGGAAGCGCGAGGCGCGCCCCTGGCCTCCGAGCGGGCACAGCTCGACACCGCCGTCCGCCACCACCCGCAGGCCATAGGAGTACGTGCCCCAGTACCAGGGACCCGTCAGCTCGAGCCGCGCCGGATCCACTTCGGCCAGCGGCCGCCACGGCTCCGGGATCCGCGGCTCGGCGTCGGCCACGATGCGCACGAGGTCACCGGCGACCACACCGATCGGCGGCCCCGACGTGGCGTTGGCCAGTACGACCGCGGCAACACCGTCCTCCACACTCACCCACAACCCGGCGAGAAAGCCTGGGAGCGAACCGCAGTGCCCCACCAGGGTGCGCGTGTCCCAGCGCACCAACTGCAATCCGAGCCCATAGCCGCCGTTCCAGTCACCGGCCTCCGGCGGCACGGCGGGAGTACCCATCTCCCGCAGCGTCTCTGCGCTCAGCACCCGCTCATCGCCCTCCGTCAGGAACGAGGCGAACCGGCACAGATCCGCGGCGGTCGACCACAGCTGTCCCGCCGACGCCATCAGCCCCAAATCCTCGGCCGGTTCGGGCAGCATCACATCGGCCCACGGGTGCACTGCCCACCCTCCGGCGTGCGGTGCCACAGGTTTGGTGCTCGTACGTCCCAGTCCCAGCGGCTCCAGGATCTCGGCCCGCAAGGCCTCCTCCCAAGTGACCCCGCGCACCGCCTCGACCAGCGAACCCAGCAGCGTGTAACCGGTATTGGAGTAATGGTGACGCCGTCCCGCCGGGTGCAGCAGCGGCTGCTCACCGAGCACATCAGCCAGCTCGGGCCGCAGCGTCCCCGGTGTCCGCTCCCACCAGGGTGCGGGCGACTCTGCCGCCAAGCCGGCACTGTGCCCCAGCAACTGAGCGACCGTCACCTCGCCCACTCCTGTCCCGGGCAGGTGCTTCTCCAGTGGGTCAGCCAGGTCGATCAGGCCCTCGTCCCGCAGCCGCATCACCAGAACCGCCGTGAATGGCTTGGTGATGGAGCCGATCCGGTACTGCGTATCGGCATTTGGCGCGTGCCCGTCGACGCAACTGCGCCCGCCCTCCCACAGCAGCCGGCCGTCCCTGGCGACCGCGCCGACGAGTGAGGGCGCCCGGCCTTCGGCCTGCGCGGTGGCCACCCGATGCAGAAGGGCGCGCTCAGTGCTGGGGAGGAGTGCTTCGAAGGATGAGGTCATGCCCCAGGTGTATCCGCCGGAAGCAGTCCCGTCGACCGCATTTCCCCATGGCAGGCACCCGGCTGCCGTCCGCCTGATCGTTCAGCGCTGCGACCAGCCGTCCGAGCGCCTCCTGCTCGTCGTCCGGCAGCCACCAGGCCGCTTGGACCATGTGCAGGGCCGTCGCCAGCCGTACCCGGTCGTCCTCCGTCCCCAGATCACCCAGGTAAGCGGGAAGTATCAGGCCGAGGGCCTTGAAGTCGGCCCGGGCGCACAACTTCGCAAGCAGCCCCGCCAGGGCGCCCTCGACCGGGCGCGGCGTGCGGCCGCCCGTCGTACGCAGCCCTTCGGCGATGGCGATCCGGACCCAGTCGCCGTACTGCCCCGGGGCACATGGCCGATGTGCGCAGCGGCCAGAGCGTAGTTCACGTGCTCTTGCCAGGTCCCCGAGCTCTTGGTGCGCCCGGCCCGCCCCGGCGTGCAGTGAGGCGTAGAAGGCCGTGACACGGCCGTCGCCCACGCGGTCCGCCCGGTCCAGGCGCCCTGGTTCCAGTGCAGGGTTCCCTCGGCAGTAATCTGGTGCCGCGCGACGTAGTGGGCGGTGATGCAGGCCTCGTAGTCATCGCCCGCCGCTTGCCAGGCCCGCTGGACGAGTCCGAGGGCCTCCGCGGGCCGGCCCGCGGCTTCGGCCTGCATGCCCTGTATGCACAACCGCACGACGGGGTTGGTGGGATCCATGGAACCGCAGGGCGCTCGACGCGAGCCCCACCCGCCGGGCGAAGGCGCCGATACTCATCCGCGCTTCGGTCTCGTCATCCATGGACGCAAGTGTTGACCTTCGAGCGACACGAAGGTCAAACACGGAGGCCGCTGGTCGAATGCCCGGACGACGGCCTGACGATGGTCCGGCACCTCGCACTCCCCACCGGTGATGACCGCCGACCCGCAGTCCTGATCGGGCCCAAGGCGCCGGGCCTGAACGACTTCCAGCGCACGGAGAACCCGATCAAGCCGCTGAGCAACGGGCCGCCTTCGCCACCGGGACGCGCACAGCGGGCGCCGGCCGGCGCCTCGTGGTCCACGGCCGAGCCCTGCACGCCTTCCCGACCCCGCCGGTCGACCGGACCGTGCTCCTCGGCGTCGGCCACCACCCGCAGCACGCGCAACGAGCCTTGTACGACATCGTCGGCCTGCCCGCCGAGTGCCTGCCCGCAATGGAGTGAGCTGGGCAGCCGCCGACCCGCACAGTCTCACCGCCCGCTTCATAGGCGCAGTCGATATGAGGCGAGCGATGAGGACTGTGCAGCCGAACTCGGATCCTACGGCTGTAGGTTCTCTGGTTTGCCGTCCTATGACGGCTCTGTGACCTGCTGTTTTACCGGCGTCTCAGACAGCGGAGTCTCAGAGTCGTGTCATTTCCTCTGACCACCTTCGGCGGGAGTTGGCCATGGCCAGTGTCATTCAGATCGAGGCTCGGAGGGCTTTCCGCAAGAGCTCGCCGAACTCGACAGGGTGTGTGGTCAGTCCGGTGTGCCCGCCGGGGAAGTGCTGAAGTTCCGTGCCAAGACGCTCGGCCAGGAAAGCGGCCGGACGGTAGGGCAATTCGCCGCGTGAGTCCTCGCCGCAGGCGAGCACGAGCCGGTCCGACAGCCCCTTCAACCGCAGGATGTCCGGGGTGTAGGACATGAAACTGGGCACGATCCGACCGACGAAGTACGGCAGGTTGGCCATCGTCTGTTCGGCCCGTGCCGCTTCTTGGGGCGGAAGTCTGAGCTCGGCCTTCGGCTCGGTGGTGTCGCCGTCCTTCTTCAGCCCCGCAGCGAACACGGCCATCGCCGGCATGAGCCCTTGGGTGTGGAACGTTGCCTGCACCCGTGCAATGAGCGCGCGGTGTTCAGCGGCGTCAGGCAAAACCTCCACTATTGGCGGCTCGTGCACCACGACCCGTGCGATGCGTTCGGGTTGCGCGGTGAGCAGGTGCAGGGCGGCGATCGCGCCCGAACTGGCGCCGAATACTCGGGCGGGCTCTCCGGCCGACAGCAATTCCAGCATCCGGAACGCGTCGTCGGCGTGCTCGGCCACTCGCTGCTCGGCCTCGGGGTCGTCCAGCGTGCTCCGGGACATGCCGCGCGGGTCGTAGGTGGCGACTGTGTATTCCGTAGCCAGGTCGTCGGCGATGCCGTCGAAGGAGGCCGTGCCGCCCGTCCCTCCGGGGATCAGCAGCAGGAGCGGTCCCTGGCCGCGCACTTCGTAGTGCAGGGTCGCGCCGTCCACGCGCAGCCTGCCGGTGGTCTGGGCGGTCATGAGGAATCTCCTTCTGGGGACAGGGGCCAGTGCTCCAGGAGGGCGTGCAGGGCATCGAGGGCGCGGATCCAGGACTGCTGCGGCGAACGTTTGTGCGCAAATCCGCCTGCCGCTTCCAGGGCGACGAACCCGTGGAACGTGCTACGCAACAGCCGGACCGCGTCGGTCAGGTCCGGCTCGGCCAGTCCGTAGCCGCGCAGCATGCCGTAGGTCAGCTCGACCGCGCGCCGTGGTCCGGGCGCTTTTGCCGCGAGCTCAGGATCGATCTGGATCGGGGTCTGCGTCGCCGTGTAGCGGCCCGGATGCTGGTGGGCGTACTCCCGCCAGGCGTTCGCGAAGGCGACCAACGCGTCCTTGCCTGCTCGCCCGGCGGTCGCCTCCGCGATCCGGATGGTCTTCTCGTCCGCCGCGAGGAGCGCGATCCGACCGCGCAGGTCCTCCAGGCTGCGGACGTGCGTGTAGAGGCTCGCGTCCTTCACGCCCAGCCGCCGCGCCACCTGCGACATGGTCACCTGGTCGAGACCGACGTCGTCTGCCAGCTCGGCACCCGCGATCGTCACCCGCTCTGCCGTCAGCCCGGCCCGCGCCATGCACCCTCCTCAGATCCTTGGGCCTCTAGGTTTAAACTAGGATGCCTAGGAAAGCAATCGGGCGCAATCGACTAAGGCGTCCGGTCTCCCGATGGCCCGGCAGTTTCTCGGTGGGTGGGCCGGTCGGAGCATCAGACGGTGTGGCCCTTTGCATGTGCGGCCCGGCCAGCCGCGCGGAGAGCGACATGAGCAAACCGGAAGCAGTCCAGGCCGCGCTGCCGCTGGTCTTCGAGTCGCTGCATGATGCGGAACATGTCGGTGCCATCGGTGACCGCGCCGCGGTGCCTGGCGGCGCCATCAAGGCTGGGCCTGCCGTCGACGTTCAGCAGGGAGGCGGCCAGCGCAGGCGCCAGGTGTGCGGACAGGTGCCGCTGGCGCCCCCAGACGCGGCCGATCAGGTCTGTGCCATGTCCACGAAGCGCGAGTAGTGGCCCTGGAAGGCCACGGTGATGGTCGCCGTAGGACCGTTACGGTGCTTCGCCACGATCAGGTCCGCCTCGCCCGCGCGGGGTGACTCCTTCTCGTACGCGTCCTCACGGTGCAGCAGGATGACCATGTCCGCGTCCTGCTCGATGGAGCCGGACTCACGGAGGTCCGAGACCATCGGCTTCTTGTCCGTCCGCTGCTCGGGGCCACGGTTCAGCTGCGACAGCGCGATCACCGGAATCTCGAGCTCCTTGGCCAGCAGCTTGAGGTTTCGCGACATGTCCGACACTTCCTGCTGTCGGCTCTCGGCACGCTTGGAGCCACCGGACTGCATCAGCTGGAGGTAGTCGATGACGACCAGCTTGAGGTTGTTCCGCTGCTTGAGTCGACGGCACTTGGCCCGGATCTCCATCATCGACAGGTTCGGGGAGTCGTCGATGTAGAGCGGGGCCTGGGACACGTCCGGCATACGGCGCGCCAGTCGCGTCCAGTCCTCGTCGGTCATCGTGCCGGAGCGCATGTGGTGCAGCGCGACACGTGCCTCCGCCGACAGCAGGCGCATCGCGATCTCGTTGCGGCCCATTTCAAGAGAGAAAATGACACTCGGCAGGTTGTTCTTGATCGACGCAGCGCGAGCGAAGTCGAGCGCGAGTGTCGACTTACCCATGGCGGGACGGGCCGCGATGACGATCATCTGGCCGGGGTGCAGGCCGTTGGTCAGCGAGTCGAAGTCCGTGAAGCCGGTCGGGACCCCGGTCATCTCGCCGCTGCGCGAGCCGATCGCCTCGATCTCGTCGAGAGCGCCTTCCATGATGTCGCCGAGCGGCAGGTAGTCCTCGCTCGTGCGCTGTTCGGTGACCGCGTAGATCTCGGCCTGGGCCGAGTTGACGATCTCGTCGACATCCCCGTCGGCGGCGTATCCCATCTGCGTGATCTTGGTGCCGGCCTGGACGAGGCGGCGCAGGACCGCCCGCTCGTGGACGATTTCCGCGTAGTACGAGGCGTTCGCCGCGGTCGGCACCGACTGGACCAGGGTGTGCAGGTACGGCGCCCCGCCGACCCGGTTGATCTCGCCGCGCTTGGTCAGCTCGGCGCCCACCGTGATGGGGTCGGCCGGCTCGCCCTTGGCGTAGAGGTCGAGGATCGCGGTGTAGATGGTCTCGTGGGCCGGCTTGTAGAAGTCATGGCCCTTGATGATCTCCACGACGTCCGCGATCGCGTCCTTGGAGAGCAGCATGCCGCCGAGCACCGACTGCTCGGCGTCGAGGTCCTGTGGCGGCACCCGCTCGAAGCCGCCCGCGCCGCTGTCCCAGGGTCCGCTCTCACTGCCCCGCTCGTGCTGCTCGTCCCGGCCCATGCCGCGACCGCGGCTGTCGCTGCCGCGCTGACGGGTGACGGGCAGACGGTCACTGGGACCGGTGTCGGCCCAGGGGTCGTCCAAGGGCTCGGGAATGCTCACCGGCCCACCTCCTCCCGTCCGCTCCGCGGACCTCGCCGTGCCACTCTTTCTACGGCACGACACTGACAAAGCGAGTGGCTCAACTCCCGCTTCTGGCGCGTCGAGCGCCGGACCACGGTAGGCCCGCGGGCACCGTCAGCCAATCTGGTTATCCACAGGGCCTGTGGGTGAAGACCCAGATGCTGTGGAGAACTCCCCAGAACCTGTGCACGGAGCGGGGGACAGCCGTGTGGACAAACTCATAGCCACACCGGGCCAGCCCGTCTGACCTGCTGCTTTTCCATCCACTGGCTGTGGGGGAGAAAAACTTTCCCCCCTGGGCCAAGATCAGAACAAACGGCGCACACAAGAAGCGTCAACTCCGTGATCGGTAAGGACCTCTTGGCCCTTGCATCTCTTACCTGTGGAAGATTAGATTGCCCTCATGACCCAGGCCTCCGCGCGACCGAAAAGCGAACGACGCCGGCACGACCGCGAGATCATCGCGCTCGCCGTCCCGGCCTTCGGAGCGCTGGTCGCCGAGCCCCTCTTCGTGATCGTCGACAGCGCCATCGTCGGCCATCTCGGCACCCCCCAGCTCGCCGGTCTCGGCATCGCGGCCGCTCTGCTGTCCACGGCTGTGAGCGTCTTCGTCTTCCTCGCCTACGCCACCACGGCGGCCGTCGCCCGCCGGGTCGGCGCCGGCGACCTGCCGTCGGCCATCCGTCAGGGCATGGACGGCATCTGGCTGGCACTGCTGCTCGGCCTGGCCGTCATCGCCGTCACCCTGCCCGCGGCACCCTGGTTGGTCGACCTCTTCGGCGCCTCCGGTACCGCCGCACCTTACGCCACCACCTATCTGCGGATCTCCAGCCTCGGCATACCGGCGATGCTGATCGTCCTCGCCGCCACCGGCGTGCTCCGCGGCCTCCAGGACACCCGTACTCCTCTGTACGTCGCCATAGCCGGTTTCGCCGCGAACGGGGTGCTGAACGTGGCGCTGGTGTACGGAGCCGGTCTCGGGATCGCCGGTTCGGCCTGGGGCACGGTGATCGCCCAATGCGGCATGGCGGCGGCCTACCTGTTCGTGGTCGTACGCGGGGCACGGCTTCACGGGGCGTCGCTGCGCCCCGATGCCGCCGGTATACGGGCGAGCGCCCAGGCGGGGGTCCCGCTCCTGGTCCGTACGCTCTCGCTGCGCGCGGTACTGATGATCGCCACCGCCGTCGCCGCCCGGCTCGGCGACGTCGAGGTCGCCGCCCATCAGATCATCCTGTCCCTGTGGAGCCTGATGGCTTTCGCACTGGACGCCATCGCCATCGCGGGGCAGGCGATCATAGGCCGCTATCTGGGCGCCGGTGACGCCGAAGGAGCGCGAAGAGTCTGTCGCCGCATGGTGGAGTGGGGCATCGCCTCCGGGCTGGTGCTCGGCGGGCTCATCGTCCTGGCCCGCCCGCTCTTCATCCCGCTGTTCACCGGCGACCCCACCGTACGGGAGACACTCCTGCCCGCCCTGCTGGTGGTGGCGCTCGCGCAGCCGATCGCCGGAGTGGTCTTCGTTCTGGACGGTGTGCTGATGGGCGCCGGAGACGGCCCGTACCTCGCCGGGGCCATGCTGGTGACGCTCGCCGTCTTCGCACCGGTCGCCCTGCTGGTTCCCGCGCTGGGCGGCGGACTGACCGCCCTGTGGTGGGCCATGGGGCTGATGATGGTGGTCCGGATGCTGACGCTGTGGCTTCGTATGCGCTCCGGCCGCTGGGTGGTCACCGGCGCCACACGCTGACAGGCCCTGCACTGAGAGGCAAAAAGCCCGCCCCACGTTGACCGGCCGAAAAAGCCGTGTTTCACGTGAAACATCACGGACTGCACAGCAGAAGGGCCGCACCCGGAGGTGCGGCCCTTCTGTTCAAGCCGGACGATCGACAGGCGATCGACGGCCGATCGCTACGCGACCGCTGAGCTCAACGCTCAGGCGGCGACGATCTCGACGCCGAGCTTCGCAACGACCTCGGCGTGCAGACGCACCGAGACCTGGTGCGAGCCCAGGGTCTTGATCGGCGAACCGAGCTCGACACGGCGCTTGTCGACCTCGGGACCACCCGCGGACTTGATCGCCGCAGCGATGTCGGCCGGGGTCACGGAGCCGAAGAGACGGCCGGCGTCGCCGGAGCGAACGGCCAGGCGCACCTTCGTGCCCTCGAGCTGAGCCTTGATCTCGTTGGCCTGCTCGATGGTCGCGATCTCGTGGATCTTGCGGGCGCGGCGGATCTGCGCCACGTCCTTCTCGCCACCCTTGGTCCAGCGGATCGCGAAACCGCGCGGGACCAGGTAGTTGCGAGCGTAACCGTCCTTGACGTCGACGACGTCACCGGCGGTGCCGAGGCCGGAGACCTCGTGCTTGAGGATGATCTTCATGTTTCGGTCACCCTCTCTTATCGCGCGGTGGACGTGTAGGGCAGCAGCGCCATCTCACGGCTGTTCTTGACGGCCGTGGCGACGTCACGCTGGTGCTGCGTGCAGTTGCCGGTGACGCGGCGGGCACGGATCTTGCCGCGGTCGGAAATGAACTTCCGCAGCATGTTCGTGTCCTTGTAGTCCACGTACGCGGTCTTGTCCTTGCAGAATGCGCAGACCTTCTTCTTCGGCTTGCGCACAGGCGGCTTCGCCATGGTGTATCTCCTGTGTGATCAAGAAGTGGTGTACGAACCTGATCCCTGAAAGCCCTGGGGCTTAGAAGGGGGGCTCGTCCGAGTAGCCGCCGCCGGAACCGCCGGAGCTTCCGCCCCAGCCGCCTCCACCGCCCTGCTGCTGGCCGCCGGCCGGCGCGCTGGTCGCCCACGGGTCGTCGGCGGGAGCGCCGCCACCCTGCTGGCCACCACCCGGGGCACCGCCCCAGTTGCCGCCGCCCTGCTGGCCCCCGCCGTAGCCGCCCTGGCCACCGCGACCGGTGGTCTTGGTGACCTTGGCCGTGGCGTTCTTGAGGCTGGGGCCGACTTCCTCGACGTCCAGCTCGTAGACCGTGCGCTTGACGCCCTCGCGGTCCTCGTAGGACCGCTGCTTCAGCCGGCCCTGCACGACGACGCGCATGCCGCGCTGGAGCGACTCGGCGACGTTCTCCGCCGCCTGGCGCCAGACCGAGCAGGTGAGGAACAGGCTCTCGCCGTCCTTCCACTCATTGGTCTGACGGTCGAAGGTGCGGGGAGTGGACGCGACGCGGAACTTCGCGACCGCCGCACCGGACGGGGTGAAGCGCAGCTCGGGGTCGTCGACAAGATTGCCGACGACCGTGATGACGGTCTCGCCTGCCATGGGGAACCTCTCGGCGGGATTGCTTCTGGCTGCTTGCTGCTGCTACTCGAAACCCGATGACCTCTGAGCTAGCGGCTCAGTGGGTCTCGGGACGGAGGACCTTGGTCCGGAGGACCGACTCGTTCAGGTTCATCTGGCGGTCGAGCTCCTTGACGACCGCAGGCTCGGCCTGCAGGTCGATGACCGAGTAGATGCCCTCGGGCTTCTTCTTGATCTCGTAAGCGAGACGACGACGGCCCCAGGTGTCGACCTTCTCGACCTTTCCGTTGCCCTCACGGACGACGGAGAGGAAGTTCTCGATCAGCGGGGAGACAGCGCGCTCCTCGAGATCGGGGTCGAGGATGACCATCACCTCGTAGTGACGCATGTGGAACCCACCTCCTTTGGACTCAGCGGCCACGGTCGTTCCGTGGCAGGAGGGTCGTGATGCGTGAGCAACGGTATCCGCAGCGACTGACAATCGCCCTCAGCGAGTGAGGGACCTGGATCAGGGCATGAGCAGACACCGGTGCAGACCGTCCAGAGTACCCGTACACCGGCTTCCGGTTGAAATCCTGTGGCCAGGGGACGCAATCTGTACACATCGGGTGCGTGCGGCGCTACGATGCGCCGCCTTCCGGCACAGCCAGGAGGTACCTCATGGCTCAGGCATTCCACCGTCACCCCACCTCGTCCCTCTTCGCCACGGACGGCAAGCCTCATCCGCTCCCGGACACGCTGATGGCGGTGACCCTGGTGCTGGGCGCCGTCGCCTTCATCACGGCCCAGTTCCACAGCCTCCACCTGATCAGCTCGTGGGCGGGCCTGATCGGCATCGTCACCGGCGCCTACGGCCAGTACATCTCCGAGACGACACGTGAGCGGACCCTGCTGATCATCGGCATGGGAGCCTCGGCGATCGGTTTCGGACTCGGAATGGCACACGGCGGCCTCTTCGGCGGCGTACTCGGTTAGGCCCTCCTGGCCGTACGGCCGGTCGGGGCGCTCCCCGGTGCCAGTAGGCTTCGGCGCGAGAGCCGGAGCCCCTGTACCCATGGGGACACACCTGCCGAGGAGCGCCCCGCATGAGCCTGACCCTGAGGACCATCAGCCGAGAGCAGCATCTGGCGTACATCCAGAGCCTGCCTGCGGCGAGTCACTGCCAGGTCCCCGCATGGGCTGATGTGAAGACCGAGTGGCGCTCGGAGAACCTGGGCTGGTTCGACAAGGACGGCCAACTGGTCGGCGCCGGCCTGGTGCTCTACCGCCAGCTCCCGAAGATCAAGCGGTACCTCGCGTACCTCCCCGAGGGCCCGGTCATCAACTGGTACGCGCCCAACCTGGACGACTGGCTGCAGCCGATGCTGGCGCACCTGAAGCACCAGGGCGCCTTCTCCGTGAAGATGGGCCCGCCGGTCGTCATCCGCCGCTGGGACGCGGCCGCGATCAAGTCCGGCATCCAGGACCCGGACGTCAAGCGCCTCCGTGACGTCGAGGCATCCCACATCGAGCCGCGTGCCTTCGAGGTGTCGGACCGGCTGCGCAAGATGGGCTGGCAGCAGGGCGAGGACGGCGGCGCCGGCTTCGGTGACGTACAGCCCCGCTACGTCTTCCAGGTGCCGCTGGCGAACCGTTCGCTCGACGACGTCCTCAAGGGCTTCAACCAGCTGTGGCGGCGCAACATCAAGAAGGCCGAGAAGGCCGGTGTCGAGGTCGTCCAGGGTGGTTACGAGGACCTCGCCGAGTGGCAGCGGCTGTACGAGATCACGGCCGTCCGCGACCGCTTCCGGCCCCGCCCGCTGTCGTACTTCCAGCGCATGTGGACCGTCCTCAACAACGAGGACCCCAACCGCATGCGGCTGTACTTCGCGCGCCACAACGGCGTGAACCTGTCGGCGGCCACCATGCTCGTCGTCGGCGGGCACGTCTGGTACTCCTACGGCGCCTCGGACAACATCGGCCGCGAGGTCCGTCCCTCGAACGCGATGCAGTGGCGAATGCTGCGCGACGCCTACGCCATGGGCGCGACCGTCTACGACCTCCGTGGTATCTCCGACTCGCTGGACGAGACGGACCACCTCTTCGGCCTGATCCAGTTCAAGGTGGGCACGGGCGGCGAGGCCGTCGAGTACATCGGCGAGTGGGACTTCCCGCTGAACAAGCTGCTGCACAAGGCACTCGACATCTACATGTCACGCCGCTGACGCTTCCGTAGTCTCGTACACACCTCCGATACACCGCAGCCACAGAAAGGTTCCGGGCCGGCCATGGCGCTCTCCCTCTACGTCGACACCGCTCGCTGGCGGGCGCACCAGAAGTCCGTGATCGACCAGTTCCCGGGCCTGGTCCCGGTGTGCAAGGGCAACGGTTACGGCTTCGGCCATGAGCGGCTCTCGGACGAGGCCTCCCGGTTCGGGGCCGACATGCTGGCCGTCGGCACCACGTACGAGGCGGCCCGCATCAAGGACTGGTTCAGCGGTGACCTGCTGGTCCTCACCCCCTTCCGGCGCGGTGAGGAACCGGTTCCGCTGCCGGACCGGGTGATCCGCTCGGTGTCGTCCGTGGACGGTGTGCACGCCCTCGTCGGCGCCCGGGTCGTCATCGAGTGCATGAGCTCGATGAAGCGGCACGGCATCGGCGAGCACGAGCTGGGACAGCTGCACGCGGCGATCGAGGACGTGCGCCTGGAGGGCTTCGCGCTGCACCTGCCGCTGGACCGTACGGACGGCACCGACGCCGTCGAGGAGGTCATCGGCTGGATGGACCGGCTGCGCGCGGCCCGCCTGCCGCTGCACACCATGTTCGTCAGCCACCTCAAGGCCGAGGAGCAGGCCCGGCTCCAGCAGCAGTTCCCCCAGACCCGGTTCCGGGCCCGGATCGGTACGCGGCTGTGGCTGGGCGACCACGAGGCTACGCAGTACCGGGGCGCCGTCCTGGACGTCACGCGCGTCGCCAAGGGCGACCGTTTCGGCTACCGCCAGCAGAAGGCGGCGTCCGACGGCTGGCTGGTCGTCGTCGCGGGCGGCACGTCGCACGGAGTGGGCCTGGAGGCGCCGAAGGCCATGCACGGTGTGATGCCGCGCGCCAAGGGTGTGGCACGGGCCGGCCTGGCGACGGTCAACCGCAATCTGTCGCCGTTCGTGTGGGCGGGCAAGCAGCGCTGGTTCGCCGAGCCGCCGCACATGCAGGTGTCGATCCTCTTCGTCCCGTCGGACGCGCAGGAACCGAAGGTCGGCGACGAGCTGGTCGCCCACCTGCGGCACACCACGACCCAGTTCGACCGCCTGGTCGAGCGCTGACGGCCCACCGGCAGCCCGCTGGAGGGCCGGTCGGCACCCGGAGCCCGGATGAAGGCCCGCCGAAGGCCGGCCAGGGCCCTCACTCCCGTACGACGCCCCACTCCACACGCGGTCCCTGGACCGCGTGTGCGGCGTGCTGGGGCGGGTGCGCGGCCCTGCCGAGTACGAAGACGTCCTCCGCGCGGTCCAGCACGCCCCCGGACGGGTCGTCCGACCCGTCGCGCCGTACCCCGTCCCGCTCGGGCATCAGGATGTCCCGAACCACCATGGCGCACAGGAACAGCGTTCCGGCCAGGTGCAGGACGATGGCGAACTGGTAGCCCTCCGTCGGCAGGCCCTGCTTGTTGCCGCTCGTGGTGTACGCCAGGTACATCCAGATCCCGACGAAGTACATGACCTCGCAGGCCTGCCAGATCAGGAAGTCCCGCCAGCGCGGGCGCGCCAGGGCGGCGAGCGGGATCAGCCACAGCACGTACTGCGGCGAATAGACCTTGTTGGTGAAGATGAAGGCCGCGATCACCAGGAAGGCGAGCTGGGCGAAGCGCGGCCGGCGCGGGGCGGTCAGCGTCAGGGCGGCGATCCCGAGGCAGGCCAGCCCCATCAGCACGCTGGCGTACGTGTTGACGGCGTCCGGCGTGATGTTCGCCCCGGTGCGCTGAGTGATGATCAGCCAGAAGGAGCCGAAGTCGATGCCCCGCTCCTCGCTGAAGGAGTAGAACTTCTTCCAGCCCTCGGGCGCCAGCAGCATCACCGGCACATTGACCGCGAGCCACGAGGCGGCCGTGCCCAGCACCGCGACCCCGAGCTCCCGCCACTTCCAGGCCCGCCAGCACAGCAGCAGCAGAGGCCCGAGGAGCAGGAAGGGGTAGAACTTGGCGGCGGTGGCGAGGCCGAGGAGGATGCCGAAGGCGAGCGCCCGCCCCCGGGACCACATCAGCATGGCGGCGGCGGTGAGAGCCAGGGCGAGCAGGTCCCAGTTGATGGTGGCGGTGAGGGCGAAGGCGGGCGCCAGGGCGACCAGCAGGGCGTCCCAGGGACGGGTGCGGTGCGTGCGGGCGACGCAGACGACGAGGACGACGGTGCAGACCATCAGCATGCCCGCGTTGACCATCCAGTACATCTGTTCGCGGTACTGCAGGTCCCCGTCGAAGGGGAGCGTCAGCCAGGACGCCACCTGCATGAACAGCCCGGTCAGGACCGGGTATTCGAGGTACTCCATGTCGCCGCCGAGGCGGTCGAAGTACGGGATCAGCCCGTCGGCGAAGCCCCGCCCGATGAACAGATGGGGAATGTCGGAGTAGCAGGCGTGGGTGTACTGCGAGCTGGTGCCGCGGAACCACGCCCAGTTGTAACAGGGCAGCTTCTGCACCATGCCGAGCGCGAACATGCCGATCGCGACGAGGACGACCACCCGGACGGGTGTGAGCGCGCTGTCACCGAGCCGTGCCCGGCGGCCGATGGGGCCCCCGATCAGCTCGCTGCCGGCGGCTGCGACCTCGTCCCGCCGGGTCGGGGACACGACGGGCTGGTCCCGCTGGGTGCTCGTCGTCTTGTGTGGGCTCGGCATGGGGACATCCTGCCGTACGGGACCACGGACCGGCGCGGCCTGTGGACAACCGCCTGTGGACAACGCCGAGGGCCGCCGCATCCGGCGTACGCACGCGATGTGCGTACCGGATGACCGCCTCGTAGGACCGGCCGACGTCCTTGGGGTCGATCGGCAGGTACGGCACGGCCCACTC
>NZ_JBEPEL010000025.1:0-81599 GCF_040300825.1 Streptomyces sp. NPDC000229 | reverse complement strand
AGGGTGGGCGCTTTCCGCGCACGTGTACCTGGTGCGGGGGCGGACGAGTGCGCCCGGGACGGGTCGGTCCGGCGTCTCCGCCTGCGTTGCTGTCGTACGGGGTGTCCGGGATGGTGACCAGGCCGTCGGGCCGGCCGACCGCCATGGGGACGGGCTTCTCCTCCCGCTGGTGCGCGAGGTTCCGCTCCAGCTGGATGACCGATCGGGCCAGCTCCTCAAGGCGGCGCTTGACCTCGGTCAGATCGTCTTCGAGTGACATGAATTGCCCTCACTTCCGCAATAGCGGGTGGCAAACACGCGCCTGAGAGTGTCGCGCGTCACATCCCCCATTGTGAAGCCATGTGCACGGATTCCACTCTTCCGAGGCTTGGGCCGCACGGGTGGTGTTTGCGTGCCGTGTCGCCGTGTCGCCGCCCCGGGGCCCTGTCGATCGATTTCAGTGTATGGGCAATAGGTGTGATCATCTCTAAATTCCACAAAACAGGACGAAGAGGTACAAGACATGTCCCACGTCGGCGCCCCTCGGGGGAGGACATGCTCCCGGGGCCCCCGTTCCCGCAGACTCCGGTCCGCCGTCCTCCTCACCAGCGGCGTACTCGCCGTCTCCGTACTGAGCGGCTGCAGCTCCCCCGAGGAGCAGAGCGACGCCAAGGCCGTCCCGCAGGACATCGCCCCCGCCGCGCGCGCCGACGTCGCCGACGGCGGCACCCTGCGCTGGGCCGTCGACGCGATGCCGACCACCCTCAACGCCTTCCAGGCGGACGCCGACGCCACCACCACCCGCATCACCCAGGCCGTCCTGCCCACCCTCTTCACCCTCGACGACCGGGGCCGCCCCCAGCGCAACCCCGACTACCTGGAATCCGCCGAGATCGTCGAGCGCGAGCCCAAGCAGGTCGTCCTCTACAAGCTCAACCAGCAGGCGGTGTGGAGCGACGGCCGCGAGATCGGCGCCCCTGACTTCGTCGCCCAGTGGCACGCCCTCAGCGGCAAGAACTCCGCCTACTGGACCGCCCGCAACGCCGGCTACGAGCGCATCGAGAAGATCGAACGCGGCGCCGGCGATCTGGAGGTCAGGGTCACCTTCAACAAGCCGTACGCCGACTGGCGCGCCCTCTTCTCGCCGCTCTACCCCAAGGACGTCATGGCCACCCCGGCCGCCTTCAACGACGGCGCCCGTACGCGGCTGACGTCGACGGCCGGTCCCTTCCAGCTCAAGGGCGTCGACGCCCGCAGCGGCACGGCCACGCTCGTACGCAACCCCCGCTGGTGGGGGCAGCCGGCCAAGCTCGACGCGATCGTGCTCCGTGCGGTCCCGCGCTCCGGTCGCGCCACCGCGCTCGCCACGGGCACGCTCGACCTCGCCGAGGTCGACCGCGCCACGGCGGACCGGATCGCCCGCGCGGCGAAGGGCCCGGACAAGGCGGCCCACGGCAAGCCCGCGCAGCCGGCGCCCGGCTCCGACGCCGCGAAGGCCCGGCTCCACGAGGCGGCGCCCCCGCAGAACCAACAGCTCGTCGCGGCGTACGCGGCCGAGCAGAAGGCGCTGCGCGGCTACGTGGTCCGCAAGTCGCTGGAGCCCGCGTACACGCAGCTGGCGCTGAACGGCGAGAGCGGCCCGCTCTCCGACGAGCGGGTACGCCGGGCGGTGGCCCGCGCCCTGGACCGCCAGGAGCTGGCCGAGGCGGTCCTGAAGCCCCTCGGACTGCCCGCGTACCCGGTCGGCAGCCACCTCGCCCTCGCCGGGCAGCAGGCGTACGCCGACAGCAGCGGCGCCCTGGGCGGCGAGGACACCGAGGAGGCCCAGGAACTGCTGGCCGACGCCGGCTGGACGCGCGGCGGGGCCCGTAAGCCCGCGGTCCCGAAGGACGGCGCGAAGGCGGGCGCCGAGGCGTCGCCCGCAGCGCACAAGCCGGCCACGGGCGGGAAGAACGGCGGGGAGAACGACGTACCGTCCGACGAGGGTCTGTACATCGTCGGCGACGACAAGCCCGCCGTCGGCGGCGACGGCCCGGAAGGGACGTACGTCCTGGCTCCGGCCCCCGCCGCGGCAGCCCAGGGCATCGCCCTCCACCGCCAGGCCGTGAGCCAGGCGCAGTCCGAGAACCGGACCGAGAACCAGTCCGAGGCCCTCCGCGACACCGACAAGGGCGCGCCCGGCCGGCCCGAGGCCCAGGGCGGCGGCGCCCCCGGCGCCTACGCCCCCCGCGGCACCGCCGCCCCCGCCCCGGCGGCCCCGGCCGGTCCCGCGGGCGACGCGGCCGCCGGCCCGCTCGGCAAGGACGGCGAGTCGCTCACGCTCCGCTTCGTCCTCCCCGCGGGCCCCGACTCCGAGTCCCTGCGGGCCGTCGGCGACAAGATCTCCCGGATGCTCGGCCGCATCGGCATCGGGACCGAGATCGTCAAGGTCCCTGACGAGAGCTACTTCAAGGACCACATCGCCTCCGGCGACTACGACCTGGCCCTCTACTCCTGGCCCGGCACCGCCTATCCGGCCACCGACGGGCGCCCCATCTTCGCCAAGCCCCAGCCGGCCGCCGACGGCTCACTGCTGGTGGAGCAGAATTACACCCGGGTCGGTACGGACCACATCGACCAGCTCTTCGACCAGGCGGCCGCCGAGCTGGACGAGAAGGCCGCCCGTGACCTGGTGAAGCAGGCCGACGCCCGGATCTGGGCCGCGGCCGGCTCCATCCCCCTCTACCAGCGGCCGCAGCTGGTGGCGGCCAGGCCGGCGGTGGTGAACGCCGGAGCGTTCGGTTTCGCCACTCCCCGCTACGAGAACATCGGCTTCCAGCGGAAGTAGGGCAACCTCAGAATCCGCTCAAGTCGCTTGCCCGCCGGTGCCGCCGGCGGGCAAGCTCCGTTACGGACCATGACCCGGGCCACACTTACGCACCCCCAGTGCACCGCAGGACACCGCAGGACCGCAGTACACGGACCCGTACGCACCGCGTACAGGCCTCCGTCCACGCCCCGTCACACACCTGTTCGATCTTCTCCGGACGGGCCGGGAAGCCTTGTGCGCGTCGGCCCCGTACCATGGACACAGCCGTGGCGCGTCCGCCCGGCGGGCGTACGAGGAACAAAGAGACGCCGCACCCACGATCCGAGAGAAGCGCAAGCCACTCATGCCCACGCGCCACGACATCCGTAACGTAGCCATCGTCGCCCACGTCGACCACGGCAAGACGACCATCGTCGACGCCATGCTCAAGCAGGCTGGTGCCTTCGCCGCCCACCAGCTCGACTCGGTCGACGACCGCATGATGGACTCGAACGACCTGGAGCGTGAGAAGGGCATCACGATCCTCGCCAAGAACACGGCGGTGAAGTACCACCCCAAGGACGGCGGGGCGCCCATCACCATCAACATCATCGACACCCCCGGTCACGCCGACTTCGGCGGTGAGGTCGAGCGCGGTCTGTCGATGGTCGACGGCGTGGTGCTGCTGGTGGACGCCTCCGAGGGCCCGCTGCCGCAGACGCGCTTCGTGCTCCGCAAGGCCCTCCAGCGCCGGATGCCGGTCATCCTCTGCATCAACAAGACGGACCGCCCCGACTCCCGGATCGACGAGGTCGTCAACGAGACCTACGACCTGTTCCTGGACCTGGACGCGGACGAGGAGCAGATCGAGTTCCCGATCGTCTACGCGTGCGGCCGTGACGGCATCGCCTCGCTGACCAAGCCGGAGGACGGCACGGTCCCGGCGGACTCCACCAACCTGGAGCCGTTCTTCTCCACGATCCTGGAGCACATCCCGGCCCCGGTCTACGACGAGGAGGCCCCGCTCCAGGCCCACGTCACCAACCTGGACGCCGACAACTTCCTCGGCCGTATCGCGCTGCTCCGCGTCGAGCAGGGCGAGCTGCGCAAGGGCCAGACGGTCGCCTGGATCAAGCGCGACGGCACCGTCGCCAACGTGCGCATCAGCGAGCTGATGATGACCGAGGCGCTCACCCGCAAGCCGGCCGAGGTGGCGGGCCCCGGTGACATCTGCGCCGTCGCCGGTATCCCGGACATCATGATCGGTGAGACGCTGGCCGACCCGGAGAACCCGATCGCGCTGCCGCTGATCACGGTCGACGAGCCCGCGATCTCGATGGTGATCGGTACGAACACCTCGCCGCTGGTCGGCCGCGGCGCCACCGGCAAGGGCGCGGACAACAAGGCGGCCGTCAAGGACCGCAAGGTCACCGCCCGCCAGGTGAAGGACCGCCTGGACCGCGAGCTGATCGGTAACGTCTCGCTGCGCGTCCTCGACACCGAGCGCCCCGACGCCTGGGAGGTGCAGGGCCGCGGCGAGCTGGCGCTGGCCATCCTGGTCGAGCAGATGCGCCGCGAGGGCTTCGAGCTGACCATCGGCAAGCCGCAGGTGGTCACCAAGGAGATCGACGGCAAGGTCCACGAGCCGGTCGAGCGCATGACCATCGACGTGCCCGAGGAGCACATGGGTGCCGTCACGCAGCTCATGGGCGTCCGCAAGGGCCGCATGGACAACATGTCCAACCACGGCTCCGGCTGGGTGCGCATGGAGTTCGTCGTGCCGTCCCGCGGCCTCATCGGCTTCCGTACCGAGTTCCTGACGCAGACGCGCGGCACGGGCATCGCCCACTCCATCCACGAGGGCCACGAGCCGTGGTTCGGCACGCTGACGACCCGCAACAACGGTTCGCTCGTCGCCGACCGCTCCGGTGCGGTCACCGCCTTCGCGATGACGAACCTTCAGGAGCGCGGCGTCCTCTTCGTGGAGCCGGGCACCGAGGTGTACGAGGGCATGATCGTCGGCGAGAACTCCCGCTCCGACGACATGGACGTCAACATCACCAAGGAGAAGAAGCTCACGAACATGCGGTCGTCCTCGGCCGACTCGTTCGAGGCGATCGTCCCGCCGCGCAAGCTCTCGCTGGAGCAGTCGCTGGAGTTCTGCCGCGACGACGAGTGCGTCGAGGTGACCCCGGAGGCCGTCCGCATCCGCAAGGTGAACCTGGATCAGCGCGAGCGCGCCCGCGCCGCCTCGCGCGCCAAGAACGGCTGACACGGGCCCGAGGCCCTGCCGCCCGGCTCCTGAGCTGTCAACTCCCCGTCCCGGGAGGGGTGATCCCCCTTCCAGGGCGGGGAGTTTTCTCTGCGCCCGTGCCGGGCAGGCACGGAGCGCCCGCCCTCCCATAGCAGAACCGCCGCGCGCCCCCGCACTGGCCGGTCTTCGTGGGTGCCGGCCGACTGCACGTCAAAGCCTTTTCGCCGCCGAAGCGTCCGGATATCGACCGTCGCTCTCCGGAACATGTGTTAACGGTCCGTTTCGCGGGTGTCTGTCTGTGCTCGCTTTGTCCGGATTTCGGTCTTCGGGCCGTTGGTGATGTTGCCAAAACGAGACCCTTTAAGTGTGGTTTACGGCCCGGACGTACTTAATAGTTGGCTCCATTGAGCTCGGGTCAATGGGTCACGCGCTGTGGGGAGCGCCGACTCACGAGCACACTCGGGGCACTTGGGTCATCGCCGTCAGGGGTGTCGGCATGCAACCTCGAAGTGCCCTTCTCGTAGTGATAAGTGGACTCATGAGGAGGAACCCATGCGCGGTGCCAAGAGCGCCAAGTGGGTCGCGGGCGCGATAGTCGTCGCCCTGGCAGCCACGGCTTGCGGTGGCGGTAGCGACAGCAAGGCCAACGGCGCCAAGCAGGTCGTGATGGAGCTCGGTGAGCCCCAGAACGGTCTGATCCCGTCGAACACGTACGAGTCCGAGGGCTCCGAGGTCATGAACGCCCTGTTCACCGGCCTCGTGCGGTACGACGAGAAGAACGAGGCCCAGCTCGACATGGCCGCGTCGATCGAGACCAAGGACAGCAAGGTCTGGACGATCAAGCTCAAGGACGGCTACACCTTCCACAACGGTGAGCCGGTCACCGCGCAGTCCTTCGCGGACGCCTGGAACTACGGCGCCAACCAGGAGAACACGCAGGAGACGAACCCTCTCTACAACAAGATCGAGGGCTACGCCGACCTGAACCCGGGCGAGGGCAAGAAGCCCGCGACCGACAAGATGAAGGGCCTGAAGGTCGTCGACGAGAAGACCCTCGAGGTCACGCTCACGGCGCCGTTCTCCGCCTTCAAGACCATGCTGGGCTTCAACTCCTTCTACCCGCTGCCGAAGGCCTTCTTCAAGGACCCGAAGGGCTTCGAGACCGCGCCCATCGGCAACGGCGCGTTCAAGATGGACGGCAAGTTCGTCCGCAACCAGCAGATCAAGACGGTCAAGTACGACAAGCACCCGAACGCCGGCCAGATCAAGATCCCCGGCGTCACCTTCAAGATCTACAACAACCAGGACACGGCCTACCGTGACCTGCTCGGCGGCCGCGTCGACATCATGGACACCGTTCCGCTGTCCGCGATGACCACCGCCGCCAAGGACCTCGGCGACCGCTACATCCAGGGCACCGACTCCGGCGTCGGCTACATCGGCTTCCCGATCAAGTACAACAAGGCCTACGCGAAGCCCGAGCTGCGCAAGGCGATCTCCCAGGCGATCGACCGCAAGGCGATCACCGAGAAGATCTTCGTCAACACCCGTACGCCGGCGGACGACTTCATCAACCCGCTGGTCCCGGGCTACCGCAAGGGCGCCTGTGGCGCGCCGTGCACCTTCGACCCGGCCGCGGCCAAGAAGGCCTTCGACGCCGCGGGCGGTCTGCCGGGCAACAAGATGGAGCTCGGCTACAACGCCGACGGCGGCCACAAGGACTGGATCGAGGCCGTCGCCGCGCAGCTCGAGAAGAACCTCGGCGTCGACGTCACCGTCAAGCCGTTCGAGCAGTTCCAGGGCATCCTGAACGACCTCGGCGACAAGAAGTACAGCGGTGCGTTCCGCCTGGCGTGGTCCATGGACTACCCGCACGCGGAGAACTACCTGCGCCCCGTCTTCTCCGAGGACGCGATCGAGCACGGCTCGAACTACTCGGGCTACGTCAACCCGCAGGTCGAGAAGTTCCTCGACCAGGGTGACACCGCGACCACCGAGGACGCCGCGATCAAGGCGTACCAGCAGGCTGACGACCTCATCCTGAAGGACATGCCGTACATCCCGGTGTACTTCTACAAGCTGAACGCCGGCCTCAGCAAGAACCTCAAGCCGGGCGTGCGGATCGACAACATGACCCAGATCGACTGGACCACGGTCAACCCCGCCTGACGGTTCAAGGGTCTCCCCAGGGAGATCCTGACAGCAGTGGGGGTGACGGGGTTCTGCCCCGTCACCCCCCTTCTGCCGTCTCGTTGTCGATTACCCCTCACCCGGGCCGGGGCCCACTGGTGTGCCCTCCCCCGGTATCCGTACAACTGGAGACCTGATGGGTCGTTATGTGATCAGGCGTCTTCTGCAGGCGATACCCGTACTGCTCGGCGCGACAATTCTTATCTACTGCCTCGTCTTCCTGCTGCCCGGCGACCCGATCCAGGCGCTGGCCGGGGAGAAGAAGGCAGACCCCAACATCACCGCCATCCTGCGAGAGCAGTACCACCTCAATGACCCGCTCTACCAGCGGTACTGGTACTACATCTCCGGCGTGCTGACGGGCGATTTCGGCACCGACTTCACCGGCCGGCCGGTGGCCGAGATCATGAGCGAGACGTTCCCGGTCACGCTGAACCTGGCGACCATCGCGTTCGCCGTCGAGGCGGCCGTCGGCATCGTCGCGGGCGTCTTCGCGGCCCTCGGCCGCGGCAAGTTCCTCGACAACGTCGTGCTGCTGTCGACCCTTCTCCTGGTCTCCGTCCCGGTCTTCGTGCTGGGCAACGTGCTCCAGCTGGTGCTCGGCGTCAAATGGGCCATCGCGCCCATCAGTTACGACTCCGAGGACATGACCACCCTCATCCTGCCGGCCGTGGTGCTCGCCTCCGCGTCGCTCGCGTACATCACCCGCCTGACCCGCACCTCCATGATGGAGACGATGCGCGCCGACTACGTGCGCACCGCCACCGCCAAGGGTCTGAGCCGGTCGCGGGTCATCGTGCGGCACGCCCTGCGCAACGCCATGATCCCGATCGTCACCTTCCTCGGTGTCGACCTCGGCGCCCTGATGGGCGGAGCGATCATCACCGAGCGCATCTTCAACATCCCCGGTATCGGCGGCACGCTCTACCAGGCCGTGTACCTGCGCCAGGGGACGACCGTCGTCAGCATCGTCACCGTGCTCGTCCTCGTCTACATCGCCGCCAACCTGATCGTGGACCTGCTCTACGCCGTGCTCGACCCGAGGATCCGCTATGCCTGAGAACACCTCCGCCACCGTCGAGGAGAGCGCGGTCCCGGTCGCGACCGCGCCCGGCAGCGCCATCAAGGGCACGAAGAAGGACAAGCCCGAGCGGGTCGCCAGCATGTGGAGCGACGCGCGGCGCGACCTGATGCACAACTGGGTGTTCCTGGTCTCCGCGGTACTGATCCTGGGCCTGCTGGTCATCGCCGCGTTCCCGGGGCTGTTCACCAGCGGCGACCCGTACGCCAAGGGCTTCTGCGACCTGTCGAACTCGGTCGTCCCGCCCAGCGGCGCGCACTGGTTCGGCTTCGACGTCCAGGGCTGCGACATCTACACGCGGACGATCTACGGCACCCGCAACTCGATCATCGTGGGTGTGCTGACGTCGGTGCTGACCACGCTGGTCGGCTGCGTCCTCGGCATGGTCGCCGGTCTGCGCAGCGGCTGGCTGGACGTCCTCGTCTCCCGCTTCACGGAGATCTGGTTCGCCATCCCGACCATGCTCGGCGGTCTGCTCGTGCTGGCCATGCTCGGCACCGGCAACGTCATCACCGTCTCGCTGATCATGGCGGTGCTCGGCTGGCCGCAGCTGTTCCGCATCATGCGCGGAGCGGTGATCACCAACAAGCAGAACGACTACGTGATGGCCGCCCGGGCCCTCGGTGCCGGCGGCTGGCGCATCGCGATGCGCCACATCCTGCCGAACGCGCTCGCCCCGGTGATCGTGGTCAGCACCATCAACCTCGGCGTCTACATCTCGGCCGAGGCGGCGTTCTCGTACCTCGGTATCGGCGTCCAGTCCCCGAACATCTCCTGGGGCCTGATGATCAGTGACGGCCAGGACCGCTTCCTGAGCGCCCCGCACATGGTGCTCTTCCCGTCGCTGTTCCTGAGCATCACGGTCCTGGCGTTCATCATGCTCGGCGAAGCTGTTCGCGACGCCCTCGACCCCAAGCTGCGCTAGGAGGGCGTACGTTGACCACCATCGACAAGAAGACGAGCGCGACGAGCGCCCCGCTCCTCGAAGTGCGCGACCTGCACGTCGAGTTCCACACCCGGGACGGCGTCGCCAAGGCCATCAACGGCGTGAGCTACAGCGTCGACGCCGGCGAGACCCTCGCCGTCCTCGGCGAGTCCGGCTCCGGCAAGTCGGTCACCGCCCAGGCGATCATGGGCATCCTCGACATGCCGCCCGGCCGCATCCCCAAGGGCGAGATCCTGTTCCACGGCGAGGACATGCTGAAGATGTCCGCCGAGGAGCGCCGCAAGATCCGCGGCCGCCGGATCGCGATGATCTTCCAGGACGCGCTCTCCTCGCTGAACCCGGTGCTGTCCGTCGGCTACCAGCTCGGCGAGATGTACCGCGTGCACCTCGGCCTGTCCCGCAAGGAGGCCAAGGCCAGGGCGATCGAGCTGATGGACCGGGTGAAGATCCCGGCCGCCGCGGCGCGGGTGAACGACTACCCGCACCAGTTCTCCGGCGGTATGCGCCAGCGCATCATGATCGCCATGGCGCTCGCCCTGGAGCCGGACCTGATCATCGCGGACGAGCCGACCACCGCGCTCGATGTGACCGTCCAGGCCCAGGTCATGGACCTGCTCGCGGAGCTCCAGCGCGAGGAGAACATGGGCCTGATCCTCATCACCCACGACCTCGGAGTCGTCGCCGACGTCGCCGACAAGATCGCGGTGATGTACGCGGGCCGGATCGTCGAGCAGTCGCCGATCCACGACCTGTACAAGCGCCCCGCGCACCCGTACACCCGTGGCCTGCTCGACTCCATCCCGCGCCTGGACCAGAAGGGCCAGGAGCTGTACGCGATCAAGGGCCTGCCGCCCAACCTGATGAAGATCCCCCCGGGCTGCGCCTTCAACCCGCGCTGCCCGAAGGCGGAGGACATCTGCCGTACGGAGGTCCCGGCCCTGGTGCCGGTGACGGAGCAGGACGGCGGCGAGCTGCCGGGCCGTGGCAGCGCATGCCACTTCTGGAAGGAGACGATCCATGGCTGAGCTCAGGAAAGAGGACGAGGCCGTGGACGCGACCCCGAACGTCACCGAGGTGGAGACGGTCGAGGCGGCCACCGAGACCGCGGCCGTCGCCGCGATCGAGGCCCCCGTGGAGCGCGGTGAGCCGATCCTCCAGGTGCGGGGCCTGGTCAAGCACTTCCCGCTGACCCAGGGCATCCTCTTCAAGAAGCACGTCGGCGCGGTCAAGGCCGTGGACGGGGTCTCCTTCGACCTCTACCAGGGCGAGACGCTCGGCATCGTCGGCGAGTCCGGCTGTGGCAAGTCCACCGTGGCCAAGCTGCTGATGATGCTGGAGACGGCGACCGCGGGCGAGATCTTCTACAAGGGCCAGGACATCACCAAGCTGTCCGGCCGGGCGTTGAAGGCGGTCCGCCGGAACATCCAGATGGTGTTCCAGGACCCGTACACCTCGCTCAACCCGCGGATGACGGTCGGCGACATCATCGGCGAGCCCTTCGAGATCCACCCCGAGGTGGCCCCCAAGGGCGACCGGCGCCGCAAGGTGCAGGAGCTGCTCGATGTGGTCGGCCTGAACCCCGAGTACATCAACCGCTACCCGCACCAGTTCTCGGGCGGACAGCGCCAGCGCATCGGCATCGCCCGCGGCCTGGCCCTGAACCCCGAGATCATCATCTGCGACGAGCCGGTCTCGGCGCTGGACGTCTCGGTGCAGGCGCAGGTCGTCAACCTGATGGAGAAGCTCCAGGACGAGTTCAACCTCTCCTACCTCTTCATCGCGCACGACCTGTCGATCGTCCGGCACATCTCCGACCGGGTCGGCGTGATGTACCTGGGCAAGATGGCCGAGATCGGCACCGACGTGCAGATCTACGACCACCCGACGCACCCCTACACCCAGGCGCTGCTGTCGGCCGTCCCGGTGCCGGACCCCGAGGCCCGCGAGGGCCGGGAGCGCATCATCCTCACCGGTGACGTCCCGTCGCCGGCCAACCCGCCGTCCGGCTGCCGCTTCCGTACGCGGTGCTGGAAGGCCGAGGAGAAGTGCGCCACCGAGGTGCCGCTGCTGGCGGTCCCGGAGCGGTTCCAGGGCTCCGACACCCCGGCGGCGCACGAGTCGGCGTGCCACTTCGCCGAGGAGAAGGACGTCGTCCACGCGGCGTGACCGTCGGCAGGTACCTGAGGGCGCCCCGGGCAGCAGTCGGCCCGGGGCGCCCTCATGCATGCGGGTGGTGCGGCGCCCGGACGGCGGGGTAAAGCGTGCGTCGGCGTACCTTATGCGG
This sequence comes from Streptomyces sp. NPDC000229, assembly GCF_040300825.1. NCBI lineage: Bacteria > Bacillati > Actinomycetota > Actinomycetes > Kitasatosporales > Streptomycetaceae > Streptomyces > Streptomyces sp. NPDC000229. Next base: position 70,077 of record NZ_JBEPEL010000025.1, on the reverse strand, counting down.
TGATATGTGGGCCTAGGTGAGGTCGAAGACCGGACGAGGACCACGGGAGGCACCCATGCGCGGAGCCATGCACGCCAGGTCGGCCGCGTGCGCGGTGGCCGTCGCCCTCGCGGCGACCGCCTGCGGTGGCGGCGCCGGTGGCGGCGCCGACGGGATCGTCAGCTCCTCCTGGGGCGACCCGCAGAACCCGATCGAACCGGCCAACACCAACGAGGTCCAGGGCGGCAAGGTCCTCGACATGCTCTTCCGCGGCCTGAAGAAGTACGACCCGGAAACCGGCGAGGCCAGGGACATGGTCGCCGAGAGGATCGAGACCACCGATTCGCAGAACTTCACCGTCACCCTCAAGCCGGGCTGGAAGTTCAGCAACGGAGAGCCCGTCACCGCCCGGTCCTTCACCGACGCCTGGAACTACGGCGCCCACGTCGACAACAAGCAGGCCAACGCGCCCTTCTTCGCCGACATCGTCGGCTACGACGACGTCCACCCCGCCTCCGGCGCCGCCAAGTCCACGACCATGCGCGGCCTGGTCGTCAAGAACGACCGCACGTTCACCGTCGCCCTGAAGGAGAAGTTCTCCACCTGGCCCGAGACCCTCGGCTACCAGGCCTTCGTCCCCCTGCCCCGGATGTTCTTCACCGACCACGACGCCTGGCTCGCCAAGCCCGTCGGCAACGGCCCTTACACGGTCGAGTCGTACACCCGCGGCAGCGGTATGAAGCTGCGCCGCTGGGACGGCTACCAGGGCGAGGACAAGGCGCAGAACGGCGGTGTCGACCTCAACGTCTACACCGACAACAACACCGCCTACACCGACCTGATCGCCGGCAACCTCGACCTCGTCGACGACGTACCGGCACAGCAACTGAAGAACGTCGGCAACGACCTCGGCGACCGCTACATCAACCAGCCCGCCCTCATCATCCAGACCCTGGTCTTCCCGCTGTACCGCCCGGAGTGGAACAAGCCCGGCATGGAGAAGGTCCGCCGGGGCCTGTCCATGGCGATCAACCGCGACGAGATCACCAAGCAGATCTACCAGGGCACCCGCACCCCCGCCAAGGACTGGACCTCACCCGCCCTCGGCGGAGACGGGGGCTACAAGGAGATCTGCGGCGACGCCTGCACCTACAACCCCACCGAGGCCAAGCGGCTCATCGAGGAGGGCGGCGGCCTCCCCGGCGGCAAGCTGACGCTCACCTCCAACGTCGACACCGGCTCGCACCGCGCCTGGATGGACGCCGTCTGCAACAGCGTCAACAACGCGCTCGGCCGGGGCGCCGTCTGCACCGTCAACCCCATCGGCACCTTCGCCGACTTCCGCAACCAGCAGACCACGTTCAAGTTCAGCGGCCCCTTCCGCTCCGGCTGGCAGGCCGACTACCCCCTCATCCAGAACTTCCTGGAGCCGCTCTACTACTCCGGCGGATCCTCCAACTACGGCAAGTTCAGCACCAAGGAGTTCGACGGCCTCGTCGACAAGGCCAACCGCGAGCCCGACCAGGCAACGGCCGTCAAGGACTTCCAGGCGGCCGAGCAGATGCTCGCCGAACAGATGCCGGCCATCCCCCTCTGGTACCAGAACGGCAGCGCCGGCTACTCCGAGCGGCTCTCCGACGTGTCCCTCAACCAGTTCAGCGTCCCCGTCTACGACCAGATCAAGGTCAGCTGACCCCCCGCCATCCTCCGGAGCCCTCATGGGACGCTATGTGATCCGGCGGCTGCTCCAGATGATCCCGGTGTTCATCGGCAGCACGTTCCTCATCTTCTTCATGGTGTACGCGCTCGGCGACCCGGTCGCGGCCCTCTTCGGCGATAAGGCGCCCGACCCCGCCACCGCCGCCCGCATCCGCAAGGACCTCCACCTCGACCAACCCCTGTGGAAGCAGTACCTGCTCTACATGGGCGCGATCTTCCAGGGCGACTTCGGCACCGCGTTCAACGGCCAGAAGGTCACCGAGCTGATGGCCTCCGCCTTCCCGGTCACGCTGCGCCTCACCCTCGTCGCCATCGTCATCGAGATTGTCATCGGCATCACCCTCGGCGTCATCAGCGGCCTCAAGCGCGGCCGCCCCCTCGACACCGGCCTGCTCGTCCTCACCCTCGTCGTCATCTCCGTCCCCACCTTCGTCTCCGGCTACCTCCTCCAGTTCCTCCTCGGGGTCAAATGGGGCTGGGTACGCCCCTCCGTCTCCTCCGACGCCCGCATCGACGAACTGATCCTCCCGGGCGTCGTCCTCGCCCTCGTCTCCCTCGCCTACGTCACCCGGCTCAGCCGCACCTCCATCGCCGAGAACGTCCGCGCCGACTACGTCCGCACCGCCATCGCCAAGGGCCTGCCGCGCCACCGGGTCATCACCCGTCACCTGCTGCGCAACTCCCTCATCCCGGTCGTCACCTTCATCGGCGCCGACATCGGCGCACTGATGGGCGGCGCCATCGTCACCGAGCGGATCTTCAACATCCATGGCGTCGGCTACCAGCTCTACCAGGGCATCCTGCGCAACAACGCGCCCACGGTCGTCGGCTTCGTGACGATCCTCGTGATCGTCTTCCTGGTGGCGAACCTGCTCGTCGACCTGCTCTACGCGGTCCTGGACCCGAGGATCCGGTATGCCTGAGCCCCGCGACCCCGCGAAGGACGTCATCGCCCCCACCGGCGCGGGCGGCGCGATGGACCTGGCGATGAGCGAGGCCGAGACCCTCGAAAGGGCCGACACGGGCCGCCCCCGCAGCCTCTGGTCCGACGCCTGGCACCAGCTGCGCCGCAACCCCGTCTTCCTGGTGTCCGCGGCCCTCATCGTCTTCCTCGTCCTGATCGCCGTCTGGCCGCAGATCCTCACCAGCGCCGACCCGCTCCGCTGCGACCTCTCGAAGTCGCAACAGGGCTCCGCCCCCGGCCACCCCTTCGGGTACGACACCCAGGGCTGTGACGTGTACACCCGCACCGTCCACGGGGCGCGGGCCTCCATCACCGTCGGCGTCTGCGCCACCCTCGGCGCCGCCCTGCTCGGCAGCGTGCTGGGCGGGCTCGCCGGGTTCTTCGGCGGCTGGTGGGACGCGCTGCTGTCCCGGATCGCCGACGTGTTCTTCGGCATCCCCGTCGTCCTGGGCGGCCTGGTCTTCCTGTCCGTCGTCACCAGCTCCACCGTGTGGCCGGTGGTCGGCTTCATCGTGCTGCTCGGCTGGCCCCAGGTCGCCCGTATCGCCCGGGGCTCCGTCATCACCGCCTCGCGACACGACTACGTCCAGGCCGCGCGGGCCCTCGGTGCGGGCAGCGGACGGATGCTGCTGCGGCACGTGGCGCCCAACGCCGTCGCGCCCGTCATCGTCGTCGCGACCATCGCGCTCGGTACGTACATCGCGCTGGAGGCCACCCTGTCCTTCCTGGGCGTCGGGCTGCGGCCGCCCACCGTCTCGTGGGGCATCGACATTTCCAACGCCGCCCCGCAGATCCGCAACGCCCCGCACATGCTGCTGTGGCCGGCCGGCGCCCTGAGCATCACCGTCCTCGCGTTCATCATGCTCGGCGACGCGGTGCGCGACGCCCTCGACCCGAAGCTGAGGTGAGACGTGCTCCTCGAAGTGCGCGACCTGCACGTGGAGTTCCGTACCCGGGACGGGGTGGCCAAGGCCGTCAACGGGGTGACGTACTCCGTCGACGCGGGGGAGACGCTCGCCGTGCTCGGCGAGTCCGGCTCCGGCAAGTCCGTCACCGCCCAGGCCGTCATGGGCATCCTCGACATGCCGCCCGGCCGGATCACCGGCGGCGAGGTCCTCTTCCAGGGCCGGGACCTGCTGACGCTCAAGGAGGACGCCCGGCGCACGGTGCGCGGCGCCGAAATGGCGATGATCTTCCAGGACGCGCTGTCGTCCCTCAACCCCGTGCTCACCGTCGGCGACCAGCTCGGCGAGATGTTCGTCGTCCACCGCGGCATGTCCAGGAAGGACGCCCGCGCCAAGGCGATCGAGCTGATGGACCGGGTCCGCATCCCCGCCGCCCGGGAACGCGTCGGCCAGTACCCGCACCAGTTCTCCGGCGGCATGCGCCAGCGCATCATGATCGCCATGGCGATGGCCCTGGAACCCGCCCTCATCATCGCCGACGAACCGACCACCGCCCTCGACGTCACCGTCCAGGCCCAGGTCATGGAACTCCTCGCCGAGCTCCAGCGGGAACTCGACATGGGCCTCATCCTCATCACCCACGACCTGGGCGTCGTCGCCGACGTCGCCGACAGGATCGCCGTGATGTACGCCGGGCGGATCGTGGAGACCGCGCCCGTCCACGACATCTACAAGGCGCCCGCCCACCCCTACACCCAGGGGCTGCTCGACTCCATCCCGCGCCTGGACCACAAGGGCCGGGAGCTGTACGCCATCAAGGGCCTCCCGCCGAACCTGACCGCCATCCCGCCCGGCTGCCCCTTCCACCCGCGCTGCCCGCGCGCCAGGGACGTGTGCCGTATCGACGTACCACCCCTGTACCGGGTCTCCGAGGACCGGCGCAGCGCCTGCCACTTCTGGGAGGAGACGATCAATGCCTCCTCTTCTTGAGGTCCGCGAGCTCGTCAAGCACTACCCGCTCACCCGCGGCATCCTGTTCAAGAAGCAGATCGGCGCCGTCAAAGCGGTCGACGGGGTCTCCTTCGCCCTCGACACCGGCGAGACGCTCGGCATCGTCGGCGAGTCCGGCTGCGGCAAGTCCACGGTCGCCAAGATGCTCGTCAGCCTGGAGCGGGCCACGTCCGGGCAGATCCTCTACAAGGGCGAGGACATCAGCAAGCTGTCCGGCCGGGCGCTGAAGGCGGTCCGCCGGAACATCCAGATGGTGTTCCAGGACCCGTACACCTCGCTCAACCCGCGGATGACGGTCGGCGACATCATCGGCGAGCCGTACGAGATCCACCCCGAGGTCGCGCCCAAGGGCGACCGGCGCCGCAAGGTGCAGGAGCTGCTCGATGTGGTCGGCCTGAACCCCGAGTACATCAACCGCTACCCGCACCAGTTCTCGGGCGGACAGCGCCAGCGCATCGGCATCGCCCGCGGCCTCGCCCTCCGGCCGGAGGTCATCGTGGCCGACGAACCGGTCTCCGCCCTCGACGTCTCCGTACAGGCGCAGGTCATCAACCTGATGGAGAAGCTCCAGGACGAGTTCGGGCTGAGTTACGTCTTCATCGCGCACGACCTGTCGATCGTCCGGCACATCTCCGACCGGGTCGGCGTGATGTACCTCGGACGGATCGTCGAGACCGGTACGGACACCGAGATCTACGACCACCCCACGCACCCCTACACCCAGGCGCTGCTGTCCGCCGTCCCCGTCCCCGACCCCGAGGCCCGGGCGCAGCGCGAGAGGATCCTGCTGACCGGCGACGTGCCCTCGCCCACCAACGTCCCCTCGGGCTGCCGCTTCCGCACCCGCTGCTGGAAGGCGCGCGAGCGGTGCGCGCTGGAGGTCCCGCTGCTCGCCGTCCCCGCGGACTTCCGGGACGTCCCCACACCGGCGCGCCACGATTCGGCGTGCCACTTCGCGGAGGAGAAGCACGTCGTCCCCGGCGATGCCCGGGGGCACGACGCCCAGGAACAAATGGGCTGATCAGCCCTCAATCCCGTTAACAGGCAGGCAACTTGCCGGACCCCGTACCGATATACGGACACGCCAGGCTGAACAGCGTACGGCCGTGCGGGTGCCGTGGACCGGCCGGGGCGCACCATGTCGCCCCGGCCGGTCGCCGTGCTCCTACGCCAGGTCCAGTGCCCGCTTCAGGAAGTCCACCTGGAGCAGCAGCAGGTTCTCGGCCACCTGCTCCTGGGGCGTCATGTGCGTCACGCCCGTCAGCGGCAGCACCTCATGCGGCCGGCCCGCCGCCAGCAGCGCCGACGACAACTTCAGCGTGTGTGCCGCCACCACATTGTCGTCCGCCAGCCCATGGATGATCATCAGTGGCCGGGCGGGGTTCTCCGGCGCCGACAGACCGTCGTCCGTGATCAGCGAGTTCGCCGCGTACACCTCCGGAGCCTCCTCCGGAAGCCCCAGGTACCGCTCCATGTAATGCGTGTCGTACAGCCGCAGATCCGACATCGGCGCGCCCGCGACGGCCGCGTGGAACACATCCGGCCGCCGCAGCACCGCCATCGCGGCCAGGTAGCCGCCGAACGACCAGCCCCGCATCGCCACCCGGTCCAGGTCCAGCGGGAACCGGTCCGCCAGCCCGTGCAGCGCCTCGATCTGGTCGTCCAGCGTCAGCGTGAACCGCTCCTTGATCGCCTTCTCCCAGCCCGGCGAACGGCCCGGTGCGCCCCGCCCGTCCGCCACGACCACCGCGAAGCCCTGCTCGGCGAACCACTGCGACGTCAGGTGCGGATTGTGCGCCGCCACCACCCGCTGCCCGTGCGGCCCGCCGTACGGGTCCAGCAGCACCGGCAGCGGCCCGTCGCCCTCCCGGTAACCCCGGGGCAGCAGCACCGCGCACGGGATGCGGCGCGGACCCGACTCGGTGAGCGTCAGGCGCGGCGAGAGCACCGGCTTCTCCGCGTACGACGCCACCTCCGCCACCGGCTTGCCGTCCCGCAGCACCCGCACCGTCGTCCCCGGCTCACCGGGCCGCGCCGATGCCAGGACGGTCACCGCCCCGGACCGGACCGCCGAGTGGATTCCGGGCCCCTCGGAGACGCGCTCCACGCCCAGTTCGTTGACCCGGTACACATGAATCTCGCCAATTTCCGCCTCCGCGGCCTCCTCGCCCGCCGACGCCGACACCAGCACGTCGTTCTCGCCCACGTCCAGGACGCCCCGGAGGTGGAGCTGCGCTCCCGTCAACGTCCGGTCGCCGACCGCCAGCACCCGCGCCCCGCCCTCGTCGGCGATCCGCACCAGCCGCCCGTCCGGAGCCCACGCGGGCACCCCACCGAGCAGTTCCAGCCAGTCCGGGTCCTCGTCGACATGGACCGTCCGGGTCGTCCCCGTCGCGGTGTCCACCGCCAGATACAGCTGCGTACGCTGGTCACGGGCCTGCACCAGCAGCAGCGGCGCCCCACCGGAGGACCAGTGCACGCGCGCCAGATACGGGTAGCGCGTACGGTCCCACTCGACTTCCGTACGCGTTCCGTCCAGGCCGAGCAGACACAGCGACACCTCCGCGTCGGCCGTGCCCGCCGCCGGATACGCCACCTTCACCGGCTCCCGGTCCGGATGCGCCGGATCGGAGATCCACCAGCGCTGTACGGGGCTGTCGTCGGCCCTTGCGACCAGCAGCCGGTCCGACTCCGGCGCCCACCAGAACCCGCGCGAACGGCCCATCTCCTCGGCCGCGACGAACTCCGCCAGCCCATAGGTGACGTGCTCGTTCTCCGGCTCGGCCAGCGCCCGGTCGTCGCCCTCGCCCCCGGCGCCCGTCACCCGCAGGGCGCCCCCGGACACATACGCGACGTACCGCCCGTCCGGCGACGGCCGCGGATCGATCACCGGACCCGGTACGCGCAGTTCACGCGCCGTCCCGGCCCTCAGCTCGGCCACGAACAGCCGCCCCGACAGCGCGAACGCCGCCAACTCGACGGCTCCGTCCACCGCGTACCCCACGATGCCGCCCGCGCCTTCCCGGCTGCGCTCGCGGCGCGCCCGCTCCTCGGGCGACAACTCCTCCTCCGCGCCGCCCAGCAGGGCCTCCGGCTCGGCGGCCACGCGCTCGCGCAAGCCGTCGTCCAGATCGAGCACCCACAGCCGGTTCGCTCTGTCGGTGCCGGAGGGGGAGCGGAGGAAGACGACCCGGGAGCCGTCGGGCGAGACGGTGAACGCCCGGGGAACACCAAGGGTGTAGCGCTGAGTCCGTGCGTACTGGCGAGGGAATGAGAGCTGTTGCCTGGAGGTCATACGACCGAAACTAGCGGTCGTGCGCCCCCAGTGCTGCCGTGCACCGATCGATGCGTGGGAACGGATAGTTATGATCCGTAGCGCCAGGTGGGTATGTACCCTCCGGCACGTGCGCCCTGCCCGGTCCGGAACGAACACGTATGGAGGTGAACCGCCGTGGCACTCTCGATTTCGGCGGTGGTGCTGCTGGCGATCGTCGTCTTCCTGCTGATCCGGAAGTCCGGCCTGAAGGCCGGCCACGCGGTCGTCTGCATGCTGCTCGGCTTCTACCTGGCGAGTTCCTCCATCGCCCCGACCATCAGTGAGCTGACCACCAACGTGGCGGGCATGATCGGCGGCATCAAGTTCTAGGCGCCGGGTTCCGGGCGGCCACGTTCTAGGGTGTCCGTATGACGGAACTCCCCGCCCGTCGTCTGCTCCTGGTGCACGCGCACCCCGACGACGAGTCGATCAACAACGGCACCACCATGGCCAAGTACGCGGCCGAGGGTGCCCAGGTCACCCTGGTGACCTGCACACGCGGCGAAGAGGGCGAGGTCATCCCGCCCCACCTCGCCCATCTGGCACCCGACCGGGAGGACCGGCTCGGCCCCCACCGCGTCGGCGAACTGGCCGCCGCGATGAAGGAGCTGGGCGTCACCGACCACCGCTTCCTGGGCGGGCCGGGCCGGTTCCGCGACTCCGGGATGATGGGCGCCGAGCAGAACCGCCGCGACGGCGCCTTCTGGAACACGGACGTGGACGACGCCGCTCCGTACCTCGTCGAGATCATCCGGTCCGTCCGCCCGCAGGTGCTGGTGACGTACGACCCGGACGGCGGCTACGGCCACCCCGACCACATCCAGGCCCACCGCGTCGCCATGCGCGCCGCCGAACTGGCCGCCGAGCCGGCCTTCCGGCGCGACCTCGGCGACCCGCACGAGATCGCCAAGATCTACTGGAACCGGGTGCCGCGCACGGTCGCCGAAGAGGCCTTCGCCCGGCTGCGGGCGGCAGACGCCTTCCCGCACGTCGCCGCCGTCGACGACGTACCCGGTGTCGTCGACGACGAGCTGATCACGGCCGAGATCGGTGGGGCGGACCACGCCGAACGGAAGGCGGCGGCGATGCGCGCCCACGCCACGCAAATCGCCGTGGAGGGGACCTTCTTCGCGCTCTCCAACAACCTGGGGCAGCCCATTTTCGGTACGGAGTACTACCAGTTGGTACGGGGCGAGCCCGGCGCCCCGGCCGGGCGGCGCGAGGACGACCTGTTCGCCGGGGTGGCGTCATGAGGGCCGCGCGGATCGTCTGGTACGCGGGCCTGGCCGTCCTCGGGGCCGTGGTCGGCCTCGCCGGGGCGCTGGTGCAATCCGCCTGGTTCCCGGGCGGGTTGCTGCTGGCGCTGACCGCGTGCGCGGGCCTCTTCTACGGCGGCCTGCGGGCGACGGGCACGCAGGTGGGCGTGGTGGCGCCGGGCGTCGGCTGGCTGGTCGCCGTCGTGCTGCTGAGCCTCGGCCGGCCCGAGGGCGACCAGGTCTTCTGGGGCGGCGCCGCCGAGCTGGTGTACGTCCTCGGCGGCATGGTCGCCGCTGTGATGTGTGCCACGATCCCACGGCTCCCGCATCGGGACGGCCGATCCGGGTCACCTGGCATGTGACGTGCCCTGACTTGGGGCGGAATGACCGATCGGGTTCTCCCGGTCGTGGGATACCCGGCGGCGGTGGCCAGTATGGTGGTGCGCGCCGCCGAGCGCCCGCACGTGTAAGAGCGGGCGGCGGAGCCAACCGGGAGAACCTGCTTTGAGTCGTGAAACTGACAGTTCGTCCTCCGGCCCCCAGGGGCGCGGCGGAGCCGCGTACCCCTCGGGTACACCGCCGTACGGATCGCGCCAGTATCCGTCGCTGCACCCGACGCAGGACGCACCGGAGGAGGGTGCCGGAGCCGCCGCCGCGGAGCCGGACGAGCCCAGGACCGAGACCACGCTGACCACCCGCATCCGGATCAACATCCCCGGATCGCGGCCCATCCCGCCGGTCGTCGTGCGCAAGCCGGTGAGCGAGACGGACGGGATTGTCGCGGCCCCGGCCCCGGCCCCCCGGGCCGCCGCCGAGCGGGCACCGGCGGCCGAGGCGCCGAAGCCGGCGGAAGAGCCGCAGGCGGAGGAGAAGCCGGCCAGCGACTGGTTCGCCCCCCGCAAGCCCCCGACTCCCGCGCCCACGCCCACGTCTTCGTCCGCGCCCACGCCCTCGTCCGCGTCCGCGCCCGCGCCCGGGTCCGCCCCGCACGGTGACGTCCCGCGCCCCGAGGCCCCGCGCCCGCACAGCTCGCTCGCGGAGCTGGCGGCGGACGCGTCGGCCCCCGGCCGCCCGGCGCACCCGAGCGGCCCGACGACGGGCCCGGCGACCGGCAGCATGGGCGCCGTGCCGTGGGTGTCCGACGACACCGCCGTACTGACGCCGCAGAAGCCCGCGCCCGGGCCCGGGTTCGAGCCGGAGTACGAACGTTCGTACGAGCCGGGCCCGCCGGCCGGTGGCAACGTGTCGGGGGACACGCTCACCAGCGGCATCCCCGTGGTCCCGCCGGAGCACCGCACCTCGTCGCCGTTCCCGGTCTCCGGCCCGGCGCAGGTCGCCGCCGAACGGGGCCCCGCGCCGTACGAGGAGCCCGCCCCGGCGCCGGCCCCCGCGCCGCCCGCCCCGGCTCCCGCACCCGCTCCCGCCGCCTCCACCCCCGCCCGCCCGCAGAAGAAGGGCCGCTCGAAGCTGGTCCTCCTGGGCGTGGCGGCGATCGTCCTGACCGGTGTCGCGTACGGCGCCGGTCTGCTCCTCAACCACTCCGACGTACCCAAGGGCACCACCGTCCTCGGCGTCGACATCGGCGGCGGCACCAAGGAGCAGGCGGTCCAGAAGCTCGAAACCGCCTTCGGCGAGCACGCCTCCGCCCCGCTCCAGCTCAGCGTGGACGGCAAGAAGGAGGAGCTGGCCCCCGAGAAGGCCGGCCTGTCCCTCGACGCCCAGGAGACCGTCCGGGCCGCCGCGGGCGCCGACTACAACCCCGTCTCCGTGATCGGCTCCCTCTTCGGCGGCAAGCGCGTCGCCCAGCCGGTCATCCCGGTCGACGAGGAGAAGCTGGGCGTCGCCCTGACCGAACTGGCGGGCACGTCCGGCTCGGCCACCGAGGGCACGATCCGGTTCGAGCCGAACAAGGCCGTCGCCGTACCCGGCAAGGCGGGCAAGGCCCTCGACGTCCAGCGGTCGATGATCTCCGTACGGGACGCCTACCGCGCCCAGGTCGAGACGGGCCGGACGAACCCGGTGGAACTGCCCGTCGTCACCAAGGAACCCACCATCACCCAGGCCGAACTGGACCGGGCGATGAAGGAGTTCGCCGAGCCCGCGATGTCCGGGCTGGTCACCATCAAGGCGGGCGGCAAGGAGATCCAGTTCGGCCCGTCGCGGTCCCTCCCGAAGATCCTCTCCATGAAGCCGATCAACGGCCGCCTGGTCGAGGTCTACAACAAGCAGGCGATCACCGAGCTCCTCGACGGCGTCTTCGAGGGAGTCATGATCACCAAGGGTGACGGCAAGCAGCACGAGGTCTCCGCCGACGACGTGGCCCACGCGATGCAGAAGGCCCTCCTCGGCAAGACCCCCGCCGAGCGCACCGAGACGATCGAGCTCGACCCCCAGGGCTGACCCGCCCGGGCACAAGGCCCCCCGCCCACCCGGGCGGGGGGCCTTTCGGGTGAGCCGGGGGCGGCCCGGGCATGCCCGGACGCCGCAGGGGTTACCGGTGCCGGCATGACCGCTCAGCTCCGCCTCCGTACCCTCTCCGTCGCCGCTGCCGTGTGCGCCGCGGCGGCGGCGGCCCCGCTCCTCACCGGCTGCGGGGACGCCCGGGAATCACGCGTCGCCGCGGCCGCGCCCTCCCCGTACGGCAGCCCCACCGGCACCTCGTCGCCACGCCGGCCGACCCAGGACCAGGCGGAGCGGAAAGCCCTGCTCGGAGCCACCAAGGTGCCGTGGGACAAGGCGGCCGGGACGGCGGTCGGCGGGGTGCCGGAGGGGAAGCTCGCCGAGATCGAGCTCACGTGGGCGCGCTCCGCCGTCGGCAGCCCGAGCCCGGGTCCCCGCACCCCCGAGTGGGAGTCCACGGTCGTCGCCAAGGACGGCACCGCCCACACCGTCCGCGTCGACGCCGTGTCCGGCAAGGTGACCGAGTCGCGGATCGACCCCGGTCAGGCCCCGGACGACAAACGCGAACTCGCCGACCGGCTCGGCGCCGTCACGGTCACTCCGCAACGGGCCGCCAAGACGGCCACCGACCGGAAGAAGGGGACGGTCACCGCCGTCCAACTGGACGACGCGGTCTGGTCCGTGGACGTCGTGACGACGAACGACTGGAACAAGACGACGTACGACCTCGACGCGAAGACCGGCAAGATCGTGCGCGAGCACATGGACCGCGACTGACGCGGACCCCGCGCCGGGCGCCCCGGCGAGGTGCCGGACACTGCCGGTGGGTGGGGGCGTGGCCCCTCCGGGCTCACCTCCTCGAGGCCGGCGGCCTCGGGTGCCCACTACGGGAGCCGTCCCATGGCCGCCGACCTCTGCGGGGCGACCCTGCACGGCCCCGCCCGGCCGTCGTCCGTCTACGGGCCGGGGGGTGCGGCCTCGCCCGGGCGTCGTCCGTCTATCGGGCCGGGGGTGCGGCCTCGACGCGGCGGGGTCAGTTGAGCATCGCGCGGGCCGCCCGGGCCCGGTGGCGGACCGTCTCCGCCATGGCCGGTTCGACGGGGGCCACGACCTCGGCGTACGCGTCCATCTCCGCCGCGCCCGTCAGGAAGTCGCCGCGCTGGACCAGCAGCTGGGCGCGCTCGTAGCGCAGCCGGGCCGGGTGCGCGGGCAGCAGCAGGGACAGCTCGACCGCCCACAGGGCCACGTCCGAGCGCTCCGGGCGTACGGAGGCCCAGGCGCGGATGTTGTTGAGGATCCGCTGCATGATCTGCAACGGGTCCGTGGGGGTCAGCATCGACGGGTGCAGGCGCTCCCCGGTCGCCCCCGCCACCAGCAGCTCCGCGTCCGGCCCGGTCAGCGCCCGGCCCCCGGCGAACGGGTCCGCGAGCACCTGCTCCTCCGGGTCGCCGAACCCGACCACGAAGTGCCCCGGCAACGCCACCCCGTACACCGGCGCGCCCGCCCGCCTCGCGACCTCGATCCACACCACCGACAGCAGGATCGGCAGGCCCCGTCGGCGGCGCAGCACCTCGGGCAGCAGCGACGACTGCAGGAGCTGGTAGTCGCCGGGCGTGCCGTGGAAGCCGCACCGTTCGCCGAGGAGGCCGGCGAGCGCGGCCGCCCAGGAGCGCGGTCCGCGCACCCCGTACGGCAGCAGCCCGGCCAGCCGGTCCAGCTCGATCTCGGCGGCGTCCATCCCGGCCTGTCCCAGCGCCGGGTCCGCCTCGGCGCCCACCAGCAGGCACAGCGTCGCGAGGTCCGGCCGTTCCTCGCGGGCCTCCTCGGCGAATCGGCGGCGCCACTCGGTGGTGTGCATACGCGTCACGTACCCGCTTCGGGAGATCGGAAGTGGTGGTACAGGTGGTGGACGGTGAAGCCCATCCCTTCGTACAGGGTCAGGGCACCACCATTGTCCGACTCCACCTGGAGCCACCCCGCGGACGCGCCCTCCTCCAGCGCCCGGCGGGCCAGCGCCGCCATGACCGCCGTGCCGAGTCCCTGCCTGCGGTACGCCGGGTCCACCTCGACCGCCATGAAGCCGGCCCACCGCCCGTCGACCACGCACCGCCCGATCGCCGCCGGGACGTCGCCGTCGCCCGGTACGGAGGCGAACCACACGGACGGGCCGCTGTCCAGGACGTGCAGGACGTGGGGGCCGGGGACGCCCGAGCGGTTGTAACGGCGCAGCCACGCCTCGTCCACGGACCGGGAGAGCCGGACATCGCCCGGCTCCTGGTCGCCGACCGGCGCCAGGGCCCCGATCCGCACCTCCGCCGTGACCTCCCGGCGCCAGCCGCGCTCCTCCAGCGCCGCGCACAGCCGCTCCTGGGTGCCCTCCGCGCCGGTCGCGGTCTGTACGTACGGGGGCAGGCCGCGCTCCTCGTACCAGGCACGCGCGCGTGCCAGGGCGTCGTCCAGCGGCATGCCGGGATCACCGAGCGGCAGCACCGAGTTGGCCCGCCGGGTGAACCCGCCGGCGGCCCGCAGCGTCCACTCCCCGAGCGGCTCGCTCTCCACCGGCTGCCACGCCCGCGCGGTCACCCGTGCGAGCTCCTCGAAACCGGCCGCGGGGCCCCTGCGCCGGGCGGGCGCGGCGGGTACGACCTTCCCCGCGACCAGCGACGATTCCGGGATTCGGACAGTCTCGCCGGTCCGTCGTGTGATCAGCAGCACACCCTCGGTCCATGATGTGAGAACACCAACCGTGTCGGTGAACCTCTCCGGCCGTGCTCCGGTGTCGCTCAACCGGCGGACGGAGACTCGTTTACCCACGTCAGAGGGGCTGATCCGGACCTCCAGCCGTCCGCCCGCAGTGAATTCCACAGCTGTGTCCGCCCCTCCTGTTCGGTTCCGTCCCGAGAACGGAGATACTAGGTGCGGGCATCGACGACGCCGCGCTCCCGCGCAAACAGCCCTACCGAGGAGGAACGACCAGCGTGACCTACGTCATCGCGCAGCCTTGTGTCGACGTCAAGGACAAGGCGTGCATCGAGGAGTGCCCCGTCGACTGCATCTACGAGGGCCAGCGGTCCTTGTACATCCACCCGGACGAATGCGTCGACTGCGGTGCTTGTGAGCCGGTCTGCCCGGTCGAGGCGATCTTCTACGAGGACGACACTCCGGAGGAGTGGAAGGACTACTACAAGGCGAACGTCGAGTTCTTCGACGACCTCGGTTCGCCCGGTGGTGCCTCGAAGCTGGGCCTGATCGAGCGCGACCACCCCTTCATCGCCGCCCTGCCGCCGCAGAACGGCTGATCGCGCACTCTCGGTCCCGTACGGCCCCGCCGCTGTACGGGACCGACGCGTACGCCCCTCAGTAAGAAAGCGAGCACCGTGTCCTCCCCCGTCTCCTCACGCCTCCCCGTCTTCCCGTGGGACAGGCTCGAGCCGTACAAGAAGACGGCCATGGCCCACCCGGACGGCATCGTGGACCTTTCCGTCGGGACGCCCGTGGACCCCGTCCCCGAGGTGATCCGGCGGGCACTGACGGCCGCGGCGGACTCGCCGGGCTATCCGACGGTGTGGGGGACCCCCGAGCTGCGTGACGCGCTCACCGGCTGGTGCGAGCGGCGCCTCGGCGCACGCGGCTTCGCCCACACCAATGTCCTGCCGGTCGTCGGCTCCAAGGAGCTCGTGGCCTGGCTGCCGACCCAGCTCGGCCTGGGCGCCGGGGACACGGTGGCCTACCCGCGGCTGGCCTACCCGACGTACGAGGTCGGCGCGCGGCTGTGCGGCGCGACGCCGGTCGTCTACGACGACCCCACGGAGCTCGACCCGGCCGGGCTGAAGCTGCTGTGGCTGAACTCGCCGTCCAACCCGACCGGCAAGGTCATCCCCAAGGACGAGCTGATCCGGATCGTCGCCTGGGCGCGCGAGCACGGCATCCTCGTCTTCAGCGACGAGTGCTACCTGGAGCTCGGCTGGGAGGCCGACCCCGTCTCCGTACTGCACCCGGACGTGTGCGGCGGTTCGTACGAGGGCATCGTCGCCGTCCACTCGCTGTCCAAGCGCTCGAACCTGGCCGGGTACCGCGCCGCGTTCATCGCGGGCGACGCGGCCGTCCTCGGCGAGCTGCTCCAGATCCGCAAGCACGGCGGAATGATGACGCCCGCCCCGGTGCAGGCGGCCACGGTCGCCGCGCTCGGCGACGACGCACATGTGGCCGAGCAGCGCGCCCGGTACGCGGCACGGCGCACGGCGCTGCGCACGGCCCTGGAGACGCACGGCTTCCGGATCGAGCACAGCGAGGCGAGCCTGTATCTGTGGGCGACCCGCGACGAGGCGTGCTGGGACACGGTGGCGTACCTGGCGTCCCTCGGGATCCTGGTCGCGCCAGGTGACTTCTACGGCGCGGCGGGGGAGCGGTTCGTGCGCGTGGCGTTCACGGCCACGGACGAGCGGGTCGAGGCCGCGGTCAAGCGGCTGGGCTGAGACACGCGAAGGGCCCGGGGAGAGTGGGTGACTCCCCGGGCCCTTCGCATGCGGTTCTACTTGCCGGGCGCCGGCAGGGTCTTCACCGGCAGCTGAGCCGGCACGCCGCCGCCGAGCGCGTCGGTGGGCGCGGCGCCCGCGGCCCCGCCGACGATGTCACCGGCGCTGCCGGCCGCGTCACCGGCGGCCTTCTGGGCCGCGGGGGTGGTGGTCTCGCCCGTCTTGGCGACGGTCTCGCCCGTGGCGGGAACCGCCTGCTCGACCGCCTGGCCGCCGGCCTCGCCGACCATGCCGGTCGTGCTCTTGGAGGCGCCGCTGGCGGTGTCGGTCGCCGAGGCGGTGTCGAGGCTGCTCACGCCGCCCAGCTGGGGGGCGTTGGGAAGGTCCACGGCGCTTGCGGAGCCGGCCGCACCGACCACGGGAGCTGCGCCCGCTGCGATCAGCAGCGCGGCACGGGCGATCCGACGGGTCAGGGGGAGGGACATGATGCTCCTTCGACGGGAGAGGTCGTTTGACTGTGGTGCCTGTCCGACGATCGGACGCTGTGACAACCGCTCGGAGGGCGGGGAAGGTTGCGGTGGCCCGAGGTAAAGAGTTGGTAATGCGTCGCATTATCGGCTCCGCCTAAATCCGGGCAAACGAGCAGAGTTCCCAGCGGGCGAAGAACCGTCACTTCCCTGTGCTGACAAGGGAATTGGAGCCGAGTGGCGAGTTGAGGGAAATCCGGCCGCCGACGCAATGCCGAGTGCCTCGGCCGAGTGAATTCCCGCACGCGCGCCCGGCCGCATTTCGAGCACCAGCACCCGCGCATGCGGTGCGGGCCGCACCCGTTGCGGTGTCCCCCGCAGACGCCGGACGGCCGGGCGGGGCCGTGCAGGGTCGCCCCCGAGGGGCCACGCCCCCACCCACGACCCCGCTGCGCGCGCGCCGGGCGGGGTCCCGCGTCGGCCCCGGGGCGTCACCGGGGCACGACCTCGGGCACCGGCACGGGCACGGCCAGGGCCACCGGCACGGCACGGGCACCGGCACGGGCACGGCCACGGGCACCGGCACGACCACGGGCGCGGTGCCCCGCCGTGCGTGAGGCGGGGGTGCTACTTCGCGACGCGGATGCGGACCTCGTCCATGGGCGCGGCGTCGTCCGGGGCAGGGCGCCAGCCGTCCTCCGACTCCTCCGCGCTCCAGACGCGGCCCGCGTACGAGACCTCCGCCAGTCCGAGGGCGTCCGCCTGGGCCACCGCCCACTGCGCCAGCTCCCAGCCGCCGCGCGACCCGTCGCCGGGCGTCGCGCCCTCGGGACCCGAACCGGCGGTCACGCTCCGGACCGGTACGGAGATGCCGGGCGCCGCCCCGCCCGGGGGCAGGTCGCCGAACGCCCGCTTCAGCTCCGCCCGTACCCTCGCCGGGTCGCCGGCCTTCACCGGCCCGCTGCCGGACGTGCACGTCAGGGACGCGGGCGCCCGCCCCGTGAGCGCGGCGGCGAGCAGCGAGGCGTCCGGCTCGTGCTTCGCGTACGCCTGCGGGAAACCGCTGCGCTGCACGCGCTGCGCGGCGACGGTCAGCGGGAGCCGTGAGTAGCCGGGGACCTTGGCGAGGTGGTCGTAGAACTTCCCGGCCGAGAAGACCGGGTCGAGGATCTGCTTCTCGGTGCCCCACCCCTGCGAGGGGCGCTGCTGGAACAGGCCGAGGGAGTCGCGGTCGCCGTACCGGATGTTGCGCAGGGCGGACTCCTGGAGAGCGGTCGCCAGCGCGATGGTGACCGCGCGCTCGGGCATTCCGCGCGACGTTCCGACGGCGGAGATCGTCGCGGCGTTGGAGGCCTGCTCGGGCGTGAACCGGTAGGTGTTGCTCCCGCTGCCCACGACGCAGTGCGGGGCGTCTTTGCCGCCTGTCACGTACTGCACGACCACGTACGCGATCACCGCCAGCAGCACGGCGAGCGCGACGGCGATTCTCGGAGGGCGAGGTCGGCGGGGGCGGGTGGACTCGGACACGGAGCCCACCGTACTGGAGGCCGGGATAGGCTCGGCACCATGTCCGAGACCATGCCTGCCACCATGCTGGACCTCACCCAGGACGGCCCTGCACTCACCGCCGCGCTCGTCGACTTCCCCTCGGTCAGCGGCACGGAGAAGCCCCTCGCCGACGCGATCGAGCAGGCGCTGCGCACGCTTCCGCACCTGACGGTCGACCGGTACGGCAACAACGTCGTCGCCCGGACGAACCTGGACCGGGCCGAGCGGGTCGTCCTGGCCGGGCACATCGACACCGTGCCGATCGCCGACAACGTCCCCTCCCGGCTCGACGAGAACGGGATCCTGTGGGGCTGCGGCACCTCGGACATGAAGTCCGGCGTCGCCGTCCAGCTGCGCATCGCCGCGACCGTCCCCGAGCCCAACCGCGACCTCACCTTCGTCTTCTACGACAACGAAGAGGTCGCCGCCCACCTCAACGGCCTCGGGCATGTGGCCGCCGCACACCCGGAATGGCTGGAGGGCGACTTCGCCGTCCTGCTGGAGCCGTCCGACGGCCAGGTGGAGGGCGGCTGCCAGGGCACGCTGCGGGTCCACCTCCGCACCAAGGGCGAGCGGGCCCACTCCGCGCGCAGCTGGATGGGGTCCAACGCCATCCACGCCGCCGCCCCGATCCTGGCGAAGCTGGCCGCGTACGAACCGCGTCGCCCGGTGATCGACGGCCTGGAGTACCACGAGGGTCTCAACGCCGTCGGGATCGAGGGCGGGGTCGCCACCAACGTCATCCCCGACGAGTGCACCGTGATCGTCAACTACCGCTACGCGCCGGACCGCTCCATGGAGGAGGCCGAGGCCCACGTGCGTGAGGTGTTCGCGGACTGCGGCGTCGACGAGTTCGTGGTGGACGACCACACGGGCGGCGCCCTGCCGGGGCTGTCGCACCCGGCCGCCGCGGCCTTCATGGCGGCGGTCGGCGGCACCGCTCAGCCCAAGTTCGGCTGGACGGACGTGTCCCGGTTCAGCGCGCTGGGCGTGCCCGCCGTCAACTACGGCCCCGGTGACGCGCTCTTCGCGCACAAGCGGGACGAGCACGTCGCCGTCGACAAGATCACGCACTGTGAACGGCGACTGTACGACTGGCTCACTGCCTGACCTCCGTAATTTCGCCTTTTGTCACGTCCGTCGCCCTACCCTGAGCGGGAAACGATGTTCAGCGGAGGGAGCGGATCATGGGCAACCCCGAGGCCGAGGCCGAAGGACTGCGAGCGCTGGCCGAGCAGCGGCTGGGGCCGGTACTGCGCCGTCGGGAGCAGGTTCAGCCCGGCACCACCGATCAGCGGCTGCTGGACACCGCGGGCGACTCCGAGTGGGTCCACACCGACCCGTGGCGCGTCATGCGCATCCAGTCGGAGTTCGTGGAGGGCTTCGGCGCGCTGGCCGAACTGCCCAGCGCGATCAGCGTCTTCGGCTCGGCCCGCACCCCGGTGGGCACGCCGGAGTACGAGGCGGGCGTCCGGATCGGCCGGGCGCTGGTCGAGGCGGGCTTCGCGGTGATCACGGGCGGCGGCCCGGGCGCCATGGAGGCGGCGAACAAGGGCGCACGGGAGGCGAAGGGGGTCTCCGTGGGCCTCGGCATCGAGCTGCCCTTCGAGCAGGGGCTGAACCCGCACGTCGACATCGGCGTCAACTTCCGCTACTTCTTCGTGCGGAAGACGATGTTCGTGAAGTACGCCCAGGGCTTCGTCGTCCTGCCGGGCGGGCTCGGCACCCTGGACGAGCTCTTCGAGGCGCTCACCCTGGTCCAGACGCGGAAGGTGACCCGCTTCCCGATCGTGCTGTTCGGTACGGAGTACTGGTCCGGCCTGGTCGACTGGCTCCGCGGCACGGTCATCGCCCAGGGCAAGGCCTCCGAGCACGACCTGATGCTCTTCCACGTCACGGACGACGTCGACGAGGCGGTCGCCCTGGTCACCAAGGAGACCGGGCCCGGCCGCCCCTGACGAGAGGCCCTAGGCCAACCCCCGGCGGGCGACCGCCGGGGGGCGGTGCCCCGCGATGGAGGCCACCATGTCCAGTACCTGCTTGGTCTCCGCGACCTCGTGGACGCGGTAGACCTGGGCGCCCAGCCACGCCGAGACGGCCGTCGTCGCGAGCGTGCCCAGCACCCGCTCCTTGACCGGCTTGTCGAGCGTCTCGCCGACGAAGTCCTTGTTGGACAGCGACACCAGCACCGGCCAGCCCGTGTCCGTCATCTCGCCCAGCCGGCGGGTCGCCTCCAGGCTGTGCCGGGTGTTCTTCCCGAAGTCGTGACCGGGGTCGATCATGATGCCGTCGCGGCGTACGCCCAGCTCCACGGCGCGTTCCGCCAGCCCCACGGTCACCCGCAGGATGTCCGCCATCACGTCGTCGTACGTGGTCCGGTGCGGCCGGGTGCGCGGCTCGGCGCCGCCCGCGTGCGTGCACACCAGACCCGCGCCGTGCCGCGCGGCGACCTCCGCGAGCCTCGGGTCCACCCCGCCCCACGCGTCGTTCAGCAGGTCGGCGCCCGCCTCGCACACCGCCTCGCCGACGTCGTGCCGCCAGGTGTCGACGCTGATCACCACCTCGGGGAACCGCCGGCGCACCTCGGCCACGAAACCGACCGTGCGACGCGCCTCCTCCTCGGCCGTCACCTCGTCCCCGGGACCGGCCTTCACTCCACCGATGTCGATGATCGCAGCACCCTCGGACACCGCCTGCTCGACGCGGGCGAGCGCCGGCTCGTCGCGGAACGTGGCGCCCTGGTCGTAGAAGGAGTCCGGGGTCCGGTTCACGATGGCCATGATCACCGGCTCGTGCGCCTCGAATTCACGCCGTCCCAAGCGCAGCATCCCGTGTCTCCTCCTCGCGTTCGGTCGCCTGCGACCTTAACCGTCGGTGGCGCATGGCACGATCGGCAGCGATACGTTTTCGCTCCCGGTGGAGAGGCACGCTCGTGTTCTGGTTCTTGGCTGTAGCGATGGTGGTGGTCGTTGCCGCGGTCACTCTCGCCGTGATCGGCGGTGGGGAGAGCGACGTGCTTCCCGAAGCGGCGCCCGAGCACACGGTGGACCAGCTGCCGCTGACCCGGCCCGTCGACCGCGCCGACATCGACGCGCTGCGGCTGCCGCTGGCGCCTCGCGGCTACCGCATGGCGGAGGTCGACGACGTGCTGGACAGGCTCGGCGCCGAGCTGGCCGAGCGGGACGCGCGGATCGCCGAGCTGGAGGCCGCGCTGGCGGGAGCCCGTGCGGAGGCGTCGGGCCGGCCCCCCGCGGCCGGGGAGGCGCCCGGCGAGGAGCGGGGCCAGTGACCGGTGAGGCCCTGCCCGGCCCGGACGGGAGGCTGCGCTGCCCGTGGGGCCTGTCCACCGAGGACTACGTCCGGTACCACGACGAGGAGTGGGGCCGCCCCGTCCACGGCGACGACGCCCTGTTCGAGCGGCTCTGCCTGGAGGCCTTCCAGTCGGGCCTGTCCTGGATCACGATCCTCCGCCGCCGGGAGGGCTTCCGCCGGGCGTTCGCCGGATTCAAGATCGCCGCGGTCGCGGAGTTCACCGACGCCGACAAGGGCCGGCTCCTGGCCGACACCGGGATCATCCGCAACCGCGCCAAGATCGACGCGTCCATCGCCAACGCGCGCGTCCTGGCCGGCTGGGCGCCCGGTGAGCTGGACGCCCTGATCTGGTCCTACGCCCCGGACCCCGCCTCCCGCCCGGCCCCCCGCACCGTCGCCGACGTCCCGGCGGTGACGCCCGAGTCGACGGCCCTGTCCAAGACGCTCAAGAAGGCGGGCCTCCGCTTCATCGGCCCGACGACGGCGTACGCCCTGATGCAGGCCTGCGGCCTGGTCGACGACCACCTCGCCGGCTGCGCGGCCCGCGGCGGCGGGGCCTGACCCGGGGCCCCCGCGGGAGGGCTTTCTCCCGCTGTGGGCCCCTCCCGGCGGGAGCGTCTCCCCCGGTTGTGCCCACCCGTCCCGCAGGGCGATGGGGGTGCCCCCTGCTCGAGCGAAGCCGAGAGCTTGGGGGAGGGTGGGCACAACGGGGCGGGGCGGTGCCTGTTCCCGGTTCCGCCCGGGGCGGGGCGGGTGGCTGGGCCCGGTGGCCTGGTCGGGGCCCCCCGGGCTCGACTCTCCCCCAGAGGGGGCACCCCCACGCGGCCGGCGGCCCCAGACCCGGGCAGGGGAGCCGTTTCCAGGCCGCCGGCCTCTGCGGGGACGACCCTGCACGGCCCTCCTCGCCGTAGTCGAGGAAGGGCACCCGCGGGCCGAGGCGCGGCCACGGCTCAGGCGCCTGCCCCGGAGACGGCCCCGCCGCGGTCGCGCGATCGGCCCTCCTCCACCTGGCACCCCGCCGGAGGGCTCAGCGGCCCAGGTACTTGGGCTTCTCCTTGGCCAGGAAGGCCTGGACCGCGATGGCGTGGTCCTCGGACGCGCCCGCCAGCGTCTGGAGCTCGTCCTCCTTGTCCAGCGCCTCGTCCAGCGTGTGGGACGCCCCGTACGCCAGGGACCTCTTCAGCGCCGCGTACGCCAGGGTCGGCCCCTCCGCGAGGCTGCGGGCCACGGAGGCCGCCTCGGCCGCCAGGTCCGCCGCCGGGACCAGCCTGGTCGCGATGCCCAGCTCGTACGCCTCCTGTGCCGTGATCGAGCGCGGGAAGAACAGCAGGTCCGCCGCCCGGCCGGGACCCACCACGCGGGGCAGCGTCCACGAGACGCCCGAGTCGGCGGTCAGCGCCACCCCGGCGAAGGAGGTGTTGAAGGACGCCGTGTCGGCCACGACCCGGTAGTCGGCCGCCAGCGCGAAGCCGAAGCCCGCCCCGGCCGCGATCCCGTTCACCCCGGCGACCACGGGCTTCGGCATACCGGCGATCGCCCGGACGATCGGGTTGTAGTGCTCCCGCACGGTGCTCATCGTGTGTTCGGTGCCGATCAGCGCGACGTGCTCCTTGAGGTCCTGCCCCACGCAGAACGCCCGGCCCGTCGCGGTCAGCAGGACCGCCCGTACGGCCGTGTCCTCCGCCGCGGCGAGCAGCGAGTCCCGGAGGGCGGTCTTCGCCTGCGCGTTCATCGCGTTCATGGCGTCGGGCCGGTTGAGCGTGATCGTGGCGAGTCCGTCGCTCACCTCGTACAGCACGGTGTCGGCCATGGCAGGGTCCCCTTTGCGGCTACGGCGGTGATGTCCCGCCCAGCATGGCGGAGATCATCGCGCCCGGACATGTGACCTGCGTCAAAGAAAGTCAGGCCCCGCCGCCGTGCGCGGCGGCGAAGTATCGCAGGCGTATCGCCGAATTGGACGGTTTTGCGAGAGCGCGTTGCGCAAGCGATGCCTACTGATGTTGGTCATCGGGTCCTGCCATGCGGGATAATGACCTGGAAGCAATGTGTTCGATGCCGGTGATGCGTGCCCATGCCAGAGGGCCGTCGGCGACGATGAGCTGGTTTCAGGAAGGGGAACGAGCATGGCGGCCATGAAGCCGCGGACGGGCGACGGCCCGCTCGAGGTGACCAAGGAGGGGCGGGGCATCGTCATGCGCGTTCCGCTCGAAGGCGGCGGTCGGCTTGTCGTCGAGCTGACTCCGGACGAGGCCGACGCGCTCGGCGACGCACTCAAGAAGGTCGTGGGCTGACGCGGAACGCTCCCTGTTTTCCGAGAGCCCCGGCACGGTACGCGGTGACGCGACCGGGCCGGGGCTTTCGTATACGGGTGAGTGCGCCGCTCAGCCCCGGCGCACCGCGCACAGCAGCCCGTCGCCCACCGGCAGCAGCGACGGCAGCAGCTCCTGGCTCTCCCGTACCGCCCGCAGCAGTTCCCGCAGCCTGAGCACCTCGGCCGGCTGGGCCGCCGAATCCACCGTGCGGCCGTCCGCGAAGACGCCCTCGAAACAGACCAGGCCACCCGGTCGCAGCAGGCGCAACGATTCAGCGAGATAGTCCAGGCACTCCGTGCGGTCGCCGTCGCAGAAGACGAGGTCATAGCCGCCGTCCGCGAGCCGGGGGAGTACGTCGAGGGCGCGGCCGGGGATGAAACGGGCCCGGTTCCCGGCGAAGCCGGCCGCCCGGAACGCCTGCTTGGCGAACTGCTGGCGCTCCGGCTCGGGGTCCACCGTGGTCAGGACGCCGTCGGGACGCATGCCCTCCAGCAGGTAGATCCCGGACACCCCGGTCCCGGTGCCGATCTCCGCCACGGCCTTGGCGTCCGCCGTGGCCGCGAGCAGACGCAGCGCGGCGCCGGTGCCTGGCGACACCGAGGGCAGCCCCGCGTCCCGTGCCCGGTCACGGGCCCAGCGCAGCGCTTCGTCCTCGGCGACAAAGGCGTCGGCGAACGCCCAGCTCGTCTGCCGGTTGGCGGTAATGACCCTCTCCTGTCCCCGTAGTTGGCGCAACGGTGACTGTAGCCGTTCGGGCCCGGGAACCCGCAGATGGGACCGCGCGTTATGGAGGGGCAGGGGGAGCACATGGATCAAGAGCCGAAGACGGTCCCAAATTCACGCAAAGATTCTTATCCGGAGCTAACGGGCGAGGTGGCTATGGTAGGGGCTCCACTGGACACCACCAGAGCCGATAGGGGAGGTGCGGCTGCGCCTGTGGATCGGGGAGGAGTGCTGCGGCGCTTTCTCAGGTCGGCGGGTGAGCCGAAATCCGTGACCGACACCGCTGACCGTTCCATGCCCGCCGACTTCGCACCCACCACCGCGACCTTCGCCTCGGATGCGGAATCGCAGGCGTGGACTCCGCCCTCGTGGGAGGAGATCGTCAGCACGCACAGTGGCCGGGTCTACCGCCTCGCGTACCGCCTGACCGGCAATCAGCACGACGCCGAGGACCTCACCCAGGAAGTCTTCGTCCGGGTCTTCCGCTCGCTGTCCACGTACACGCCCGGGACCTTCGAGGGCTGGCTGCACCGCATCACCACCAACCTCTTCCTGGACATGGTGCGCCGCAAGCAGCGCATCCGGTTCGACGCGCTCGGCGACGACGCGGCGGAGCGGCTGCCCAGCCGCGAGCCGTCGCCCCAGCAGGTCTTCCACGACACGCACTTCGACGCCGACGTTCAGCAGGCCCTCGACACCCTCGCGCCCGAGTTCCGCGCGGCGGTGGTCCTGTGCGACATCGAAGGGCTGTCGTACGAGGAGATCGCCGCGACCCTCGGGGTCAAGCTCGGCACCGTCCGCAGCCGTATCCATCGTGGCCGCTCCCACCTGCGCAAGGCCCTCAAGCACCGGTCGCCCGAGGCCCGGGCCGAGCAGCGCACCTTCGTGGCCGTGGGCGGGGAGGGCGGACCCGCGTGAGTGGCACAAGTCCGACCCCCGCGGAACAGCATCTGGGGGACCGCCTCGCCGCGCTCGTCGACGGCGAGCTCGGTCATGACGCCCGCGAGCGGGTCCTCGCCCACCTGGCGACCTGCCCCAAGTGCAAGGCCGAGGCCGACGCGCAGCGCCGGCTGAAGAGCGTCTTCGCCCAGGCCGCCCCGCCGCCGCCCTCCGAGGGGCTGCTCGCACGCCTCCAGGGGCTGCCCGGGGGTGCTCCGGGCGGTGACGACGACCGGGGCGGGCCCTTCGGCCGCGACGGCGCCTTCGGTGTGAGACCGGGCCCCTTCGGCTACGCCGGGGGAGCGGATGCGGGTTTCCGTATCCACGAGGTGGGCCGCCAGGAGGCGGAGCGTTCCTCGTGGCGCGGCCGGAGGTTCGCGTTCGCGGCCGCCAGCGCGGTGTCGTTCGCGGCGATCGCCCTGGGCGGTGCGCTGCCGACGGTCGCCACGGTGGACGCACGGGGCGACGGCACGGGCAACAGCGTCACGCCGTTGCGGTCGTCGCCCGGCCAGACGCAGGGCACCGGCACGGGCACCGGCGAGAACAGCCGCCGCCGCGGCGGCGGGTACGAGCCGGCCAAGGCGACGGACCGGCCGGCCGCGCCCCTGTCCGCCGCGCCCCTGTCCGCCGTGCCGCTGCAGGCGGTGCAGCGACCGGGAGTCCATCCCTTTCTGTCGGCTTCGCCGCTGGGCACGGTGAGCGCGCTGAACACCACGGCACCCGCACCGCTGATACGTCCCACGGCGCTGGCACCGCACCTCGCCACCGCCACCCGGCCCACTCCGACGGCCACCCCGTCACCCAGCTCGCTGCCGCTCCCCGCGGGCCGCTGACCGGCGCCCCCTGCGCGGGGACCGCCGGACCTGGTTGAATCCCCCGCAGGGGCGTCCCGCGGGGGCGCGGAACGGGCACGCAGCGGGGAGAACATGGACGACGGGAAGCCCACGGAGTCGAAGCCGAAGTGGTGGAGCCGCCCGACGCGGCAGCACGCGGTAGCGGAGCCGGGCAGCCCCGAGGGCGCCCAGCAGACGCCCCCGCCCGCCCCGGCCGAGGAGCCGGTCTCCTCTCCGGCCACCGCAGCGGAGACCGCCGTGCAGGCCGCCGCACCGTCTCCGGCCACCGCAGCGGCCGGGGAGCGGACGGCGGTGGCGGCGGCGCGCCCGCAGCCGTTGCACCAGCCGGACGAGTACAGCACCCCGCCCTACGGCGAACCCGGCCCCTGGGCGCCCGCACCGCCCGTACAGCGGCCCATGGCGACCCCCGCGCACGGGACCTCCGTCCCGCCCGCGTACGGCACGCCGCAGCCGCCGAGCGCGCCGCCGACGGGCACACCGCAACCGGGTCCACCGCAGCAGCACCCCCAGCCCCCCGCCCCGCCGCAGCCGCAGCCGCAACAGGCCCATCCGGTGCCCCAGCCGACGCAGTGGTTGCAGTACGACCCCTGGAGCACACCCGGTGGCGGGCCGCAGCAGCCGCTCCTCCACCCCGGCGGCCCCGTACCGCACGCACCGCGCAAGGGGCGGCGCCGCGGTCTCGCCGTGGTCGCCGCGCTGCTGTTCGCCGGGCTCACCGGCGTACTGGGCGGCGGCGTCGGCGCGTACATCGAGCGGCACGGCGGCATCACCACCCTCGAGCTTCCGCAGGCCGGCCGTGAGGACGGCGGCCGGGCCCCCGACAGCGTCGCCGGTATCGCGGCCAGCGCCCTGCCCGGCGTCGTCACCCTCCACGTCAGCGGCGGCGGCGAACAGGGCACCGGCACCGGCTTCGTCCTCGACGAGCAGGGGCACATCCTCACCAACCACCATGTCGTCGACCCGGCCGGCCCCTCCGGCGACATCACCGTCACCTTCAGCGGCGGCGAGACGGCCGTGGCCGAGCTCGTGGGCAAGGACAGCGGGTACGACCTCGCGGTCGTCCAGGTGAAGGGCGTCTCCAACCTCAAGCCGCTGCCGCTGGGCAACTCCGACAACGTCCGCGTCGGTGACCCGGTCGTCGCGATCGGCGCCCCCTTCGACCTCCAGAACACCGTGACCTCCGGCATCATCAGCGCCAAGGAGCGGCCCATCACCGCGGGCGGCGAGAAGGGCGACGGCAGCGACATCAGCTATGTCGACGCCCTCCAGACCGACGCGCCGATAAACCCCGGCAACTCGGGTGGTCCGCTGCTCGACGCCAAGGCGCGGGTCATCGGTATCAACAGCGCCATCCGTGCCGCCGACAGCGGCTCCGGACCCGACGGCGGCCAGGCCGGGTCGATAGGGCTCGGCTTCGCCATCCCCGTCAACCAGGGAAAGCGCGTCGCCGAGGAGCTCATCAACACCGGCAAGGCGAGCCACCCCGTCATCGGCGTCAGCCTCGACATGAAGTACACCGGTGACGGCGCCAGGGTCGGCGAGAAGGCCCAGGACGGCGGCGCCTCCGTCACGCCGGGCGGCCCGGCCGCCAAGGCGGGCATCCGGCCCGGCGACGTCATCACCAAGGTGGACGGCCAGCGGGTGCACAGCGGCGAGGAGCTGATCGTCAAGATCCGCGCCCACCGCCCCGGCGACCGGCTCCGGCTGACCCTGGAGCGCGGCGGCAAGGAGCAGACCAAGACGCTGACGCTCGGTTCCTCCGCCGGTGGCTGAACATCCACCGGGAGGTCACCACGAGGTACCGCCCGGCCAGCCCGGCCAGGTACCGTGTTACGGGCCCCGGGCCCTGACCGGACGGACCGGACGGACCGACGGACCACGGACCACGGACCGGACCTGTGAAGGAGCAGCAAGGTGTTCAACGACATAGGCGCACTCGAGCTGGTGGCGCTCGTGGTCCTTGCCGTGCTCGTCTTCGGCCCGGACAAGCTGCCGAAGGTCATCCAGGACGTCTCCGGCTTCATCCGCAAGATCCGTGACTTCTCGGAGAACGCGAAGCAGGACATCCGCAGCGAACTCGGCCCGGAGTTCAAGGACTTCGAATTCGAGGACCTGAACCCCAAGACGTTCATCCGCAAGCAGCTGACGGAGAACGAGGACCTGAAGGAGCTCCGCAGCAGCTTCGATCTCAAGAAGGAGATCAACGACGTCGCCGACGCCGTCAACGGCCATGAGCCGGACGCGTCGGTCCCGGCCGTGGTCAACGGCGCGCACGGCGGCACGGACCTGCTGAAGAAGGGCGACGGGCCCGGCCACGGCGAGCGCCCGCCGTTCGACGCCGACGCCACCTGAGCCCCTCCCGCGCCGCTCTTCCGGAAAGACCTCCCGCAGGGTGGCTATCCTCTCCATCTGTCCGGTTGCGAGACCGCCCGTGGGGCGCGCCGTACCGGACTCGATTGATCGAGGAGGCGGCCGGGCAGATGGAGACGACGAGTCGAGTAGGGGCGCAGGGTGCCGCACCCGGCACCACGTCGACGTCCGAGGCGACCGGGACGCCCGAGGGGGTGCCCGCAGCCCGGCGTACGGTCGACGGCTATCTGCGTGCGTCGTTCCCCTGGTACGGGCTGGACGAGGCCTTCACCGGGCCGCGCTGGCTGATGCAGGTCGGCACGTCCGCCGACGGCACGGTGCAGCACGGCTCGATCGGCCACGGTGACGAGCCGTCGATACGGCCGGACCGGCTCGAAGCGGCCGGGGCGGAGAAGGAGCGGTTCGCAGCCGTCGTGACGGTCGCGGCGAGCCCCGTGCGCCGCAGCGGTGACGGTACGGGGGTGCTGGACGCCACCAGCGTGTCGTCCGCCGCCTGGCTGGCCGGTTCGGGGCTCCTCGCGTACACCTGGCCGCCCCAGCTGGACCACTCACTGCGGGACGACTGGCTGGACCAGCAGACCGAGGCCGCCTTCGAGCTCGCCGACGACCTGAACGGCCCGGAGTGGTCGACGCTCTCGCTGCCGGTCGACGGCGTCCCGACGCCGTTCCACTACCGCGAGTCCGAGTTCGGCTGGGTGCTGGCCGGGACGACACGCAGCGGGGTCCATCTGGGTGCGTACGGACGGGGGATGAGCGCGTACGGCCTGGGGTTCGCCGTGGTGCAGGACATCACCGCGTACGCGTAGCCGGGCACGGAGAACGCGGGAAGGGGCACCGCTCGGCGAGCGGCGCCCCTTCCGGCGTGATCAGAACGTCGTGATCAGAACGTCGTGATCAGAACTTGTTGCGCGGGGTGATCCCCAGCGACATGCCCGACAGGCCGCGCTGACGGCCGCCCAGCTTGCCCGCGATGGAGCGCAGTGCCGCGCCCGCCGGTGAGTCGGGATCGGTCAGGACGACCGGCTTGCCCTCGTCGCCGCCCTCGCGCAGCCGTACGTCGATCGGGATGGAGCCCAGCACCGGAACCGTGGCGCCGGTGGTCTTCGTCAGGCCGTCGGCGACCTGCTGGCCGCCGCCCGTGCCGAAGACGTCGACCATCTCGTCACAGTGCGGGCAGGGCAGGCCCGACATGTTCTCGACGACGCCCACGATCTTCTGGTGGGTCTGTACGGCGATCGAGCCGGCCCGCTCGGCGACCTCGGCGGCGGCCTGCTGCGGCGTGGTGACGACCAGGATCTCGGCGTTCGGCACCAGCTGCGCGACGGAGATCGCGATGTCACCGGTGCCCGGCGGCAGGTCCATCAGCAGCACGTCCAGGTCGCCCCAGTACACGTCCGCGAGGAACTGCTGGAGCGCGCGGTGCAGCATCGGGCCGCGCCAGACCACCGGAGCGTTGCCCGGGGTGAACATACCGATGGAGATGACCTTCACGCCGTTCGCCGACGGCGGCATGATCATGTTCTCGACCTGGGTGGGGCGGCCGTCCGCGCCCAGCATGCGGGGCACGCTGTGACCGTAGATGTCGGCGTCCACGACACCGACCTTCAGCCCGTCGGCGGCCATCGCCGCCGCCAGGTTCACGGTCACGGACGACTTGCCGACGCCGCCCTTGCCGGAGGCCACGGCGTACACCCGGGTCAACGAGCCGGGCTTGGCGAACGGCACCTCGCGCTCGGCGGTGGTGCCGCGCAGCGCGGCGGCCAACTCCTTGCGCTGCTCGTCGCTCATCACGTCGAGCGTCACGTCGACGCCGGTGACGCCCTCCACACGGGAGACGGCCTCGCTCACCCGCGTGATGATCGTCTCGCGCATGGGGCAGCCGGAGACGGTGAGGTAGACGGTGACGGCGACCGCCCCGTCCGCACCGACCTCCACCGACTTGACCATGCCGAGCTCAGTGATCGGTCGGTTGATCTCGGGGTCGTTCACCGTCGCCAGTGCTTCGCGCACCGCGTCTTCCGTAACCATATTGGAGATGGTACGGCGCCGGACCCGGGGCCCGGAAAGCCCTGTCAGCGGTCGGCTTCGTCACTCCTGTGGGATCCCCCCGGCGGGAATAGATCCCGCCGCTCGTCGAGCTCCCTGACCAGGTCCTCCAGCTCGGAGCGGATCCAGTCGCGGGTGGCGACCTCGCCGAGGCCCATCCGCAGCGCGGCGATCTCCCTGGTCAGGTACTCGGTGTCGGCGATGGAGCGCTCGTTCTGCTTGCGGTCCTGCTCCAGGTTGACCCGGTCCCGGTCGGCCTGCCGGTTCTGGGCCAGCAGGATCAGCGGAGCCGCGTAGGAGGCCTGGAGCGACAGGGCCAGCGTCAGGAAGATGAAGGGGTACTCGTCCCAGCGGAGGTGCCCGGGTGCCGAGATGTTCCACACCACCCAGACGATGACGATCACCGTCATCCAGACCAGGAACCGCCCGGTGCCGATGAAACGGGCGACCCGCTCCGAGAGCCGGCCGAACGCCTCGGGGTCGTACGCCGGCAACAGCTTGGGCCGCCGGATCCGTGGCTGGTCCAGCCGGATGCGGGGGGCGGGCGGCTCGCCGGGACGCTCATGCGCCATGCGCGGCCTCGCTCTCGCCCTCCGGCTCGAACTCCGTCTCCCGCCAGTCCTCGGGCAGCAGGTGGTCGAGTACGTCGTCGACGGTGACCGCGCCGAGCAGTGACCCGCTCTCGTCCACGACCGGGGCGGCGACCAGGTTGTACGCGGCGAGGTAGCTGGTCACCGAGGGCAGTGGGGTGTCCGGGGTGAGCGGCGCCAGGTCGGTGTCCGCGATCGCCGAGACCAGCGTGAAGGGCGGGTCGCGCAGCAGCCGCTGGAAGTGCACGGTCCCCAGGTACTTGCCGGTCGGGGTCTCGTCGGGCGCCCGGCACACGTACACCTGGGCGGCGAGGGCCGGCGACAGGTCCTGCTGACGTACTCGCGCCAGCGCGTCGGCGACCGTCGCATCGGGGCGCAGCACGATCGGCTCCGTGGTCATCAGACCGCCCGCCGTGCGCTCCTCGTACGACATCAGCCGGCGTACGTCGGCGGCGTCGTCCGGCCGCATCAGCGTCAGCAGCCGCTCCTTGTCCTCCTCGGGCAGCTCGGACAGCAGGTCGGCGGCGTCGTCCGGGTCCATGGCCTCCAGGACGTCGGCGGCCCGCTCCTCCTTGAGCTTGCCGAGGATCTCGACCTGGTCGTCCTCGGGCAACTCCTCCAGGACGTCGGCGAGCCGGTCGTCGTCGAGAGCGGCGGCGACCTCGGCGCGGCGCTTGGGGGTCAGGTGGTGCAGGACGTTGGCGAGGTCGGCCGCGCGCATCCGCTCGAAGGTGGCGACCAGGCTCTCGGCGCCCTGCCCCACCTCCTCCAGCGAGAAACCGGTCACCGCCGACCACTCGACGGTCAGCGTCTCGCCCTTGCGGCGCAGCGCCCCGCCGCCGCCCCGGCGCACGAAGACCTTGTCGATCTCCCAGTCGCGGCGGGCCGGGAGCTGCTGGATGGCGACGTCGAGGACGGTCACCTCGGAGCCGTCCTCGACGAGCCGGACCCGGCGGTCGAGCAGTTCGCCGAGGACCAGGCGCTCGGTGGGGCGCTGCTCGAAGCGGCGTACGTTGAGCACGCCGGTGGTGATCACCTGGCCGGACTCGACGCCGGTGACCCGGGTCATGGGCAGGAAGATCCGGCGGCGCCCGATCACCTCCACGACCAGGCCGAGGAGGCGAGGCGGGCGGCGGCCGACGCGCAGCATGGCGACCAGGTCGCGCACCCGGCCGACCTGGTCGCCGTTCGGGTCGAAGACGGGGATGCCGGCGAGGTGCGAGACGAAGATCCGGGAAGCGCCTGCCGCCATGCCGCACACCTCCTCGCCTGCCGGAATCCACATGCTTTGTGCCGATTCAGGCTAGCCCGTCCTGGTGCGGGTCGCCCAGGCAGGGCGTCCGTACGGCTCTCTGCCGAGGGTCGTATACGGCACGGGTACGCTGCGGTCTGCCAACCCCCCACGGTTTGATGAGAGGCAGTGCGCTGGTGACCTTTCTCGCCCCGGCTTCGCGCGCCCGCCGGGCCGCCCTCCCCGTCGCGTTGTGCGCGGGACTGACCGCGGTGCTCACCGCCTGTGGAGAGGAACCGCCCCCCGATCCGGACGCCGGTACCAACGGGGTGGGCAAGCTGTCCGCCACCGCGATCGAGTCGAAGGCGCGCGCGGCGGCGGGTGGGGCCCAGGCCGTACGCCTGTCGGGGACGCTGGTCAGCAAGGGCGGCACGTACGAGCTCAACATGCGGCTGAACCGGACCGGCGCGGCCGGCTCGGTCGTCACCAAGACGTCCACCTTCGAACTGCTGCGGGTCGGCGACGCGCTCTACCTGAAGGCCGACGCGGACTTCTGGGCGAGCGCGACGAGCGCGGAGGGCGAGGCGCGGGACGACTCCGGCACGGGGGCGGCGGACAAGCTCGACGACAAATACGTGAAGGTGCCCGAGGACGACCCCTCCTACAAGCAGCTGCGCGGCTTCACGGAGATGAACGTCCTGCTCAACGGGTTGCTGGAGCTGCACGGCGACGTCGTCAAGGGCGACCGCTCCAAGATCGGCGGCATCCGCACCATCAAGGTCGCGGGCGGCCCCAAGGGCGAGGGCGGCACCCTCGACGTCTCCCTGGAGGGCACGCCCTATCCGCTCCAGTTCGCCCGCGGAGGCGGCGCGGGTGTGGTGGTCCTGTCGGACTGGAACAAGACGTTCCCGCTGACGCCCCCGTCCAAGGACGAGACCCTCGACTACGGCCGTCAGCTCCCCCGCACCAGCGACTGACGCGCCCCCGCTCGCGGGACGGCTGTGCCCCGGCGCCGACGCCCGGCTCCGCCCCGGGCGGGCGCCGCAGCCCCCCGTCGCGGGCGGCCGCCCGTTTTCCGTTCCGGCCGGGCCGGTAGCCGGGTCGGTGGCCGGTGGCCGGTGGCCGGTGCGGGTGGTCGGTGGCCGGTGCGGGTGGCCGGTGGCTGTGCGGGTGGCTGGTGCCGGTGAGCAGGGGCCGGGACGGCTCCGGGCTCGCGACGCGGCGGTCAGCGCTTGCGGCGCTTCAGCAGGAGGCGGGGCAGCGCCGCCGGGATCGGGTGGCGGGTGGTGGCCGGGGTGGGGAGCGGGGGCGCCGCCAGGGAGCCGTCCGGGTGGGCGGTCGTCGCGCCCTGCGGGGTGAGCCGCAGCACCCGGCACTCGCGCGCCCAGCGGTCGGTCATCGTCTCCGCGTCCGGGGCGTTCAGCCGCTTGCCCTTCAGCTCCGCGACGGCCGCTTCCCACGGCTCCGAACCCGGGGCCAGCTCGGTCACGGTGGCCGTCCAGGCGACCACGCGGCCGCCCTTGTCCTTGCTGCGCACCGTCACCTCGGCGGCGGAGCCGTCCGCGAGCCCCGGCAGCGGCTGCTCGCCCGGCCCGTCGCCGACGACGTGCGCCGCGCCGTCGACCCACACGTGCCACAGCGCGCGGGCCGGGCCCTCGCCCCGTACCCAGATGAGGCCGGACTTCTTGGTGGCCTCCTCGACGAGGGCCTGGTCGAGCAGTGCGTCTGTCATGACTCGCAGCTTAGCTACAGCCATCCGTTGCGCTTCAGGGTGCGGTGGATGGCGAAACAGATCACCGAGATCCCCACCAGGACCAGCGGATAGCCGAACTTCCACCGAAGCTCCGGCATGTAGTCGAAGTTCATGCCGTACACGCCGCACACCGCCGTCGGTACGGCGATGATCGCCGCCCACGACGTGATCTTGCGCATGTCCTCGTTCTGCGCGACCGTCGCCTGCGCCAGGTTGGCCTGGAGGATCGAGTTCAGCAGCTCGTCGTAGGAGATGACCTGCTCCTGGACCCGCGCCAGGTGGTCGGCGACGTCCCGGAAGTACTTCTGGATGTCGGGGTCCACCAGCCGCATGGGCCGCTCGCTCAGCAGCTGCATCGGCCGCAGCAGCGGCGACACCGCCCGCTTGAACTCCAGCACCTCACGCTTGAGCTGGTAGATCCGTCCCGTGTCGGCGCCGCGCGTGGAGCCCTTCGCGGGGGGCGAGAAGACGTCGATCTCGATCTGGTCGATGTCGATCTGCACCGCGTCCGCGACCGCGATGTAGCCGTCCACCACGTGGTCGGCGATGGCGTGCAGCACCGCCGACGGCCCCTTCTCCAGCAGCTCCGGCTCGCCCTCCATCCGGTGCCGCAGGTTGCGCAGCGAGCCCTGCCCGCCGTGCCGAACGGTGATCACGAAGTCCCGGCCGGTGAAGCACATCACCTCACCGGTCTCCACGACCTCGCTGGTCGCCGTGAGCTCGGCGTGCTCCACGTAGTGGATCGTCTTGAAGACGGTGAACAGCGTGTCGTCGTACCGCTCCAGCTTGGGCCGCTGGTGGGCGTGGACCGCGTCCTCGACGGCCAGCGGGTGCAGTCCGAACTCCGCCGCGATTCCGGCGAATTCGGCTTCCGTCGGCTCGTGCAGCCCGATCCACGCGAAACCGCCGCTCTCGCGCACCTGCCGCATGGCCTCGCGCGGCGTGAGGCAGGCGTCGGTCGCGTCGTCCTTCACCCGGCGGCCGTCGCGGTACACGGCGCAGTCGACGACCGCGGTGGACGTCGACGGGTCACGGGTCGCGTCGTAGGAGTTGTACGTGTTGTAGGGGGCACTGCTCTTGCGCAGGGACGGGCGGACCGCTGCGCGCAGGTCACGGATCATCGACATGGCTGGCTCCTTCACGGAGAGGCCGTCGCGGGGCGTGGCACAGCCCGGAATGAGGACGTGGCGTTCCTTACGTCCGCAAAGCGGGCGGCACCGCGGGATCGCGGTGACGGCGTTCGCTACAGACAGGCAAAACGGTGTGCTCTTCCGTCGTGCGAATAGCCATGACCTCACACTCACGCTCCATGAGGACGAGCGGGAGCAGGCAGGTGAGATGCCTCTCAGGTCACAGAGAAAAGCCGCGGGCGGAAGAGCGGTTGGTACTGCACGGTCGACTTCGATCCACCGCAGCCCCACCTCCTCCGGCCGGTCCCCCTTGAGGGATGACGTGTTGTCGGGGCTGGAAAGCGACTCCCCCGGCTACCGCTGGGAGGTGCCCCCGGCGTGCTGCCCCGACTAGCAGGCGGCCAAGACTATCAGCCGACTGAGGGTCAATCCCTTACTTTGCCCCTTCCATATGCGCTCTATGCTCCCCGCATGGGAGAAGTTCTTGCTCTGGTCGAGGCACGGCTGCGTACCGCCCTCGGTGAACCGGACGCGCGTGCCGCGGTGACGTTCCTGGGGACCGATCGCATCGAGGTCCTCCGCTTCCCGGACACCGCGCTCGGCCTGGTGAGATACGCCACTCTCGGCATGTCGGCGCAGCCGATGACCGACCCGACCGAGGCACTCGCCGACCCGGTCAAGGGCCCGCGCGCGGAGCTCCTGCTGTCCGTACGGGCGGGGCTCGCCGACACGGACAAGGTGCTGCGCCCGCTCGCGGTCCTAGCCGCTTCGCCGCAGGTCGAGGGAGTGGTCGTCGCCCCGGGCGCGTCCCTGGACACCGGCGAACCCCTGTGGCCCGGCGCGCCGTTCACCTCCGTGCTCGTCGCGGAGCCCGGCGGGCTCGTCGAGGACCTGGAGCTGGACGCGCCGATGGACCCGGTGCGGTTCCTGCCGTTGCTGCCGATGACGCCCAATGAGGCGGCGTGGAAGCGCGTGCACGGTGCGCAGGCACTCCAGGAGCGGTGGCTGACGGCCGGTACGGACCTGCGCGATCCGCTGCGCAGGTCCGTAACTCTCGACTGATTCCCGTCAGTTGGCCGCGAAGGCGGGCCGGGCCTGTCGCGAGCGGTGTTCCTCGGCCTCGTGGGTGAGTGCGCGGCGGCGCGCCCACACGATGCCGGCGCCGATCGCGGCCGCGACGCCCGCCGCGACGAACGGCATGTGGATGTCGCTCCACTCCTCGATCCTGGGTGCGAGCCAGGGCGCGGCGGCGGCCGCGAACCATCGCACGAAGTTGTAGCCGGCGCTGGCCACCGGCCGCGGGGCGTCCGACACGCCGAGGGCCAGCTCGGTGAAGACGGTGTTGTTCACGCCGATGAAGGCACCGGACAGGACGGTGCAGACGATCGCGGTGGTGTGGTCGCCGTATCCGAGGACGACGACGTCGGCGGCGAGCAGCAGGAGCGAGCCGCCGAGCACCCTCAGCGACCCGAACCGCTCCTGGAGGCGCGGCGCGACCAGCACGGAGAAGACCGCGAGCAGCACCCCCCACGCGAAGAACACCGCGCCGGACTTGTACGGCGTCATGTTCAGCACGAACGGCGTGAAGGCGAGCACCGTGAAGAAGGCGTAGTTGTAGAAGAACGCGGAGGCGGCGGCGGACGCCAGCCCGCCGTGCCCGAGCGCCTTGAGCGGGTCGGACAGCGACGTCTTGCGGGCGGGCCTCGGCTGCTCCGTCAGGAACGCGGCGATGCACAGGAAGCCGATGGCCATCAGCACGGCCGTGCCGAAGAAGGGGTAGCGCCAGCTCGCGTCGCCCAGGACGGCTCCGACCAGGGGCCCGCAGGCCATGCCGAGGCCGAGGGCCGACTCGTACAGCAGGACCGCGGCCGCGCTGCCGCCCGCCGCCGCGCCGACGATGACGGCCAGCGAGGTGGAGACGAACAGCGCGTTGCCGAGTCCCCAGCCGGCCCGGAAGCCGACCAGCTCGCCGACCGAGCCCGACGTACCGGAGAGGGCGGCGAAGACGATCACCAGCGCGAGCCCGGCGAGGAGCGTCCTGCGGCCGCCGATGCGGCTGGAGACGAAGCCGGTGACCAGCATGGCGACGGCGGTGATCAGGAAGTACGAGGTGAACAGCAGCGACACCTGGCTGGGTGTGGCGTGCAGGCCCCGGGCGATGGACGGCAGGATCGGGTCGACCAGCCCGATGCCCATGAAGGCGACGACGGACGCGCCGGCCGTGGCCCAGACGGCCTTCGGCTGCCGCAGGATGCTGCCGGCCCCCTCGTCGAACGGATCCTTCTCCCGCATGCCTCTCCTCCGATGGACTGCCGGATGGATAGTTGTCACATACACACAATAAGTTAGAGGGGCTAATTGATGCAAGATGCATTTATATTGGGTGGGGGAAGCGGCACACCGGACGGGTGATCGTCCTTGACGAGGCGACGGCCGGGGAGGACCGTTGAACCCTATGAGGGGCGAACCCAGTTGCCCGAAGTGCGGAGGCCGGGTCCGGGCGCCCGGTCTCTTTTCCGACTCGTGGCAGTGCGACGTGCACGGCGCCGTGCACCCGCTGCAGCCCGTGATCCCGCCCAGTGTCGAAGCGCTCGGCGTGGTCACGCACCGCGCACAGGTGCCCGTCTGGATGCCCTGGCCCTTGCCGGTGGGCTGGCTGTTCACCGGTGTCGCGTACGCGGGGGACGACCGCAGCGGCGGCCGCGCCACCGTCGTCGCCTGCTCCGGCCCCGGCCCGCTCGGCGGCATGGGCGAGCTGCTGCTGGTCGCCGAGGAGCTGGGCGTCGGACTGGGAGCGCGGTACGCCGGGATCGACGGCCCCGACCCGGGACCGCACATGTGCACCGGCAACCGCCCGCAGGCCAAGGTCCTCGCCGCCGGCCGCCCCACCCCGCTCTGGCACGTCAGCGACGCCCCGGAGGACCGCGCGGTCTTCGCCGGCGAGGCACGGGGGCTGTGGCTGTGGGCCGTCGTCTGGCCCGAGAAGTCGGGCCTGCTGATGTACGACGAGCTCGTCCTGACGGACCTGCGGGAGGCCGGATCCGAGGTGGAGCTGCTCCCGTGCGGCGCGCTGAGTCCCAGGCTGCTGGACTGACGGGCGAGAGCCCGGGCGGAACGCCGGTATCCTTTTGAGCGTCCCCCGTCCGTCCCCGAGCCCCGGAGTCACGCGTCGTGCGCATCGACCTGCACACCCACTCCACGGCTTCCGACGGCACGGACACCCCCGCCGAGCTCGTGCTCGGCGCCGCCGCGGCAGGGCTCGACGTCGTCGCCCTGACCGACCACGACACCACGCGGGGCCACGCCGAGGCGATGGCCGCGCTTCCCGAGGGCCTCACGCTGGTCACGGGCGCCGAGCTCTCGTGCCGGATCGACGGCATCGGCATGCACATGCTCGCGTACCTCTTCGACCCGGACGAGCCCGAGCTGGCCCGCGAGCGCGAGCTGGTGCGAGACGACCGCGTCCCGCGCGCCCGCGCCATGGTCGGCAAGCTCCAGGACCTGGGCGTGCCCCTCATGTGGGAGCGGGTCGCCGCCATCGCAGGAGACGGGTCCGTCGGCCGGCCGCACATCGCCGAGGCCCTCGTCGAACTGGGCGTCGTGCCCAGCGTCTCCGACGCCTTCACGCCCGAGTGGCTCGCCGACGGCGGCCGGGCGTACGTCGAGAAGCACGAGCTCGACCCGTTCACGGCGATCCGTCTCGTCAAGGCGGCCGGCGGCGTCACCGTCTTCGCGCACCCCGGGGCCGCCAAGCGCGGCCGCACGGTGCCCGAGTCGGTCATCGCCGACCTGGCCGCGTACGGCGTGGACGGCATCGAGATCGATCACATGGACCACGACGAGCCGACGCGCGCCCGGCTGCGCGGGCTCGCCGCCGAACTGGGCCTGCTGACCACCGGTTCCAGCGACTACCACGGCACCCGCAAGACCTGCCGCCTCGGCGACCACACCACCGACCCCGAGATCTACGGCGAGATCACGCGCCGCGCGACCGGCGCGTTCCCGGTGCCGGGCACGGGGGGACCCTCCCAGGCATAGCTCTGGGGGAGGATCGCGTCCATGATCCCCGCGCGGGCGGTGTGCCCGCCGACGGACGCCGCCCGGGCCCTGTCCCGCGTGGCGGGACGCCCTCCGTGACCCCTCATGGGCGGAATCCCGTCCATGAGACCCCCTCCATCCGCACACCGAACTCCTCTGTACGACCCTCCTCCCGCAAGGCTCACCGTGTTCGACGTCGCCGTCTTCGGCTCCCTCTTCCTCACCCTTTTTGTCATCATGGATCCCCCCGGGATCACCCCGATCTTCCTGGCCCTGACCTCCGGCCGGGCCACCAAGGTCCAGCGCCGGATGGCCTGGCAGGCCGTCGCGGTCGCCTTCGGCGTGATCACCGTCTTCGGCATCCTCGGCCAGCAGATCCTGGCGTACCTGCACGTCTCCGTGCCCGCACTGATGATCGCGGGCGGGCTGCTCCTGCTGCTCATCGCGCTCGACCTGCTGACCGGCAAGACCGACGAGCCCAAGCAGACGAAGGACGTCAACGTCGCCCTCGTACCGCTGGGCATGCCGCTGCTGGCCGGTCCCGGCGCGATCGTGTCGGTGATCCTCGCCGTGCAGCACGCGGACGGCGTCAGCGGGCAGATCTCCGTCTGGGCGGCGATCGTCGCCATGCATGTCGTGCTGTGGCTGACGATGCGCTATTCGCTGCTGATCATCAGGGTCATCAAGGACGGCGGTGTGGTGCTGGTGACCCGGCTCGCCGGGATGATGCTGTCGGCGATCGCGGTGCAGCAGATCATCAACGGTGTCACCCAGGTCATCCAGGGTTCCTGACACACCACTGCGCCCCCGTACGGATTCCGGCTCCCTCGAAGCGGCCGGAGTCCGCGCGGGGGCGCGGTGTCAGAGCGTCGATCCTGCTATGAGGCCGTGGTCGCGGCCGGGCGGATCCAGATGCGCTGGCCGATCGAGGCGGCCTGCTGCACGATCCGGTTGACGGAGGCGGCGTCCACGACGGTGGTGTCCACGGGCGTGCCGTCGACGTCGTCGAGTCGCAGAATCTCGAAGCGCATGGGCTTCTCCCTTCGTCCTGAGTTGATCCTCCTGAAGGAGAACTGTGTTCACGTACGAGTTCCAACGGCTTGTAGGGGGCAAACATTCCCTACGCTAAAGAAATTTTTTGAGCGTCTAAGTAATCGCGGGTGGCTGGTGGCGGGCACGGTCGCGGAGCCGGACAATGAGCCCCGTATGAACCATGACCCGGACACCCCCGCACTCACCGAGCTCGGCGCCCGCCTGGAGCGCACCAATGAGCTCCTTCAGCGCATGCTGGCCGAGGTCGCCAAGACGCCCTCGACACACGCCATCTTCGTCGACGCCGGTTACGTCCATGCTGCGGCCGGGTTGCTTGTGGCGGGCACCGAGGACCGGCGCTCCTTCGACCTGGACGCGGAAGGGCTCATCGAGGCCTTCATCGACAAGGCCCGCACCATCTTCGCGGACAGCCGCCTGCTGCGCGTCTACTGGTACGACGGCGCCCGGCGCCGTATCCACACCCCCGAACAGCAGGCGATCGCCGAACTCCCCGACGTCAAGGTCCGGCTGGGCAATCTCAACGCCAACAACCAGCAGAAGGGCGTCGACTCCCTCATCCGCACCGACCTGGAGTCACTGGCCCGCCACCGCGCCATCAGCGACGCGGCGCTGATCGGCGGCGACGAGGACCTGGTCTCGGCGGTCGAGGCGGCCCAGGGGTACGGGGCCCGGGTCCACCTCTGGGGCATCGAGGCGGCGGAGGGCCGCAACCAGGCCGAGCCCCTGCTCTGGGAGGTCGACAGCACCCGCACCTTCGACCTCGCCTTCTGCCGCCCCTACATCACCCGGCGTCCGGTGACGACGTACGAGAGCGAGGGCGAACCGCCGCCGTCACGTGACGAGGTGCGTTTCCTGGGCGCGCAGATCGCGGAGACCTGGCTGGGGGAGCGGGGGCACGACGCGATGGCCGAGCTGCTGCCCGGCCACCCGTACCTCCCCGGTCCGGTGGACCAGGATCTTCTCGTCGAGGCGGAACGGCGGCTGAGCCGGTCCCTGCGCGGGCACGCCGTGCTTCGGCGGTCGCTGCGGGACGGCTTCTGGCAGCAGCTTCAGTCGCGGTTCTGACGGTCCCAGAACCGCGCCACGGCGGTCGAGGTCTCCACCGGGCGGTCGGTGTTGGGCGAGTGCTCGGCGCCCTCGACGCGCGTCCGGTGGGCGCCCAACCGGTCCGCCATCGCGTCGAGGAGCGGCACCGGCCACGTGTCGTCCCGGATGCCCGAGATCACGTGCACAGGCAGTGGCGGGCGTACGGCGGCGAGCTCGTCGACCCGGTCGGGCTCGACGGTCAGTTGGCGGCCGGTGGCCAGGAGCTGCGCGGGATTGTGCAGCAGCCAGCGGCGGCGGAGGTCCTCCCGGTGACTGCCCGCCTCGTCGGCGTCCTCCGGCGGGTCGAGGGCGCGCATGGCGTCCCACACCTGGCCCATGGTCATCACCGCGAGAGCGTCACTCAGCAGTTTGATCTTGTCCTGCTGGGCTGGCGTGACCTGGGCGGGCCCGGACGACATCAGGGTGAGGGTGACGAACGGCTCCGGGTCGAGCAGCACGGCCGCCCGGGCGATCTGGCCGCCGAGGGAATGGCCGAGGAGATGGACCCGACCGCTGTCGAGGGCCTTCGCCTGTGCCAGTACGTCACGCGCCAACTCGTCCTGGTCGTAGCCCTGTTGATCGCTGGGACCGGGGGTCTCGTACTGCCCGCGACCGTCCACGGCGACGGTGCGGTAGCCCGCGTCGGCGAGCGGTTCGAGCATGGCGATGAAGTCCTCCTTGGACCCGGTGTACCCGGGCAGCAGGAGGGCCGTCCCCTTCGGCTCCGTACCGTCGGCGGGCGCCGCGTCCAGCACGGCGAAGTCGCCACGGGACGTACGGAGGGTGCGGGCACGGGCGCAGAGGGGCGGGGTGAACGTGGGCGGGCGGCTCATGGGACGAGGCTAGCGGGGCCCGGGCCCGGGTGCCGACAGCGACGGCCCCGCTCCCTGGGAGGGGGCGGGGCCGTCGCTCGTGGATCGGTCAGCCGTCAGCTCTCGGCCTGCGCGGCTGCCGCGGCCTTCGCCGTCCGACGCCGGCGGGGCTTGGCCTCGACCGCCTCGACCGCCTCGACGGTCTCGGCGACCGGCGTGGTGGCCTTACGGGTGCGGCGGCGGGGCTTGGACTCCGCTACCGGCTCGGCGGCCTCGGTGACCGGTTCGGTGGCCGGCTGGGCTGCCTTACGGGTACGGCGCGGCTTGGCCTCGACCGCCTCGACGGTCTCGGTGGCCTCGCCGGCCGGCTCCGCGGCCTTGCGGGTCCGGCGGCGGGGCTTGGCTTCGGCCTCGACGGTCTCGGTGACCGGTTCGGTGGCCGGCTGGGCTGCCTTGCGGGTACGGCGCGGCTTGGCCTCGACCGCCTCGACGGTCTCGGTGGCCTCGCCGGCCGGCTCCGCGGCCTTGCGGGTCCGGCGGCGCGGCTTGGGCTCCGCTACGGGCTCCGCGGTCTCGAGGGTCACCTCGGCGACCGGCTCGGTGACCGGCTCGGTGACCGGCTCGGCGGCCTTGCGAGTGCGGCGGCGCGGCTTGGGCTCCGCTACCGGCTCCGCGGCCTCGGTGGTCACCTCGGCGACCGGCGCGGTGGCCACGGCTTCCGCCGCCGGGGCACCTGCGCGGGTGCGGGTCCGGCGCCGACGCGGGGTGCGCGGCTCCGGGGCCTCGTCGGCCGCGGGAGTCACCGTCTCGGTGGTCGTCGCCGCCTCGTCGCCCGTCACGGGGGCGCCGCTCCGCGTGCGCCGGCGCTGACGCGGTGTCCGCGTACGCTCCGGGCGCTCCTCCGTACGGTCGGAACGCTCCGTACGCTCCGGACGCCGCCCGCGCGACCCACGGCCGCCCGTCTCGCCGAGGTCCTCGACCTCTTCCGCGCCCAGACCGGCACGGGTCCGCTCGGCACGCGGCAGGACGCCCTTCGTACCCGCCGGGATGTCCATCTCCGCGTACAAGTGCGGGGACGTCGAATACGTCTCGACCGGGTCGTGGAAGTCCAGGCCCAGCGCCTTGTTGATCAGCTGCCAGCGCGGGATGTCGTCCCAGTCGACCAGCGTGACGGCGATGCCCTTCTTGCCTGCGCGGCCGGTGCGGCCCACGCGGTGGAGGAAGGTCTTCTCGTCCTCGGGCGTCTGGTAGTTGATGACGTGCGTGACGCCCTCGACGTCGATGCCGCGCGCCGCGACGTCGGTGCAGACGAGGACGTCCACCTTGCCGTTGCGGAACGCGCGCAGCGCCTGCTCACGGGCGCCCTGGCCGAGGTCGCCGTGGACCGCGCCGGAGGCGAAGCCGCGCCGCTCCAGCTGCTCGGCGATGTCGGCCGCCGTGCGCTTCGTACGGCAGAAGATCATCGCGAGTCCGCGGCCGTTGGCCTGGAGGATGCGCGAGACCAGCTCGGGCTTGTCCATGGAGTGCGCGCGGTAGACGCGCTGCGTGGTGTTCGCGACCGTCGCGCCCGCGTCGTCCGGTGAGGTGGCGCTGATGTGCGTCGGCTGCGACATGTAGCGGCGGGCCAGGCCGATGACCGCGCCCGGCATGGTCGCCGAGAACAGCATGGTCTGGCGCTTCGCCGGAAGCATGTTGATGATCTTCTCGACGTCGGGCAGGAAGCCCAGGTCGAGCATCTCGTCGGCCTCGTCGAGCACGAGAGCTTTGACCTTGGACAGGTCCAGCTTGCGCTGCCCGGCGAGGTCGAGGAGGCGGCCCGGGGTGCCGACGATCACGTCGACGCCCTTCTTCAGGGCCTCGACCTGCGGCTCGTACGCACGGCCGCCGTAGATCGCGAGAACGCGGACGTTACGGACCTTGCCGGCGGTGAGCAGGTCGTTGGTGACCTGCGTGCACAGCTCACGGGTGGGGACGACCACGAGCGCCTGCGGGGCGTCGGTCAGCTGCTCGGGCTTGGCCCGGCCCGCCTCGACGTCCGCGGGGACGGTGACGCGCTCCAGCAGCGGCAGCCCGAAGCCGAGGGTCTTGCCGGTGCCGGTCTTGGCCTGGCCGATGACGTCGGAGCCGGAGAGGGCGACCGGGAGGGTCATTTCCTGGATGGGGAAGGGGGACGTGATGCCGACGGCTTCGAGCGCCTCGGCCGTCTCGGGAAGGATCCCGAGCTCTCGGAAAGTCGTAGTCAGGGTGCTGCCTCTTCTGTGAGACGCGGCATGAGGCGAACGCTGGGGGTCTTACCGTGCCGGGACTGTCCGGCCGCAGTCGGACACGAACACAGCCGGGTGGCACGGGACCACTGCCGTCGCTCGAGCGTCATACCGCTGAGGGGCCCCTCATGTGCGGCTCATGCGCACGGAGGGCTGTCGGGTCGGAGCCGATCGGGCCACCGACCGGGCATCCTCATTCATGAGATGACCCGCCGAGTACATACGAACATGACTGACTACTCAGCAGGCGCATTACCACTGTACCCCGGATCCTCGCAGGTGTGTTGGGCCAATTCATAAGGAGGGGGAGGTCACAGTGGATGACCAGGGCCTTCGGCCGCGCGGCGGGCGGGCTATTGTGCGCTTCATGGAGACGCCTGACAACGCCGCCGCTTCCGCCGCCGCCGAAGAACCGACCGGG
Source organism: Streptomyces sp. NPDC000229 (assembly GCF_040300825.1). NCBI lineage: Bacteria > Bacillati > Actinomycetota > Actinomycetes > Kitasatosporales > Streptomycetaceae > Streptomyces > Streptomyces sp. NPDC000229. The sequence goes on along the minus strand of NZ_JBEPEL010000025.1, from coordinate 25,103 downwards.
ATCGCCGCCCTGGACTGGGCCGGCGCCTCCGCCGAGCCCCAGTACCGCGCCGCGGTCGTGGACCTGCTCGGCGCGCTCGCGTACGGGGAGCTGGCGGCCTTCGAACGGCTGGCCGAGGACGCGAAGCTGGCGCCCACGCTCGCCGACAAGGCGGAGCTGGCGAAGATGGCGTCGGCCGAGTTCCACCACTTCGAGCGACTGCGGGACCGGCTGTCGGCGATCGACGCGGAGCCCACGGCCGCGATGGAGCCGTTCGCGAAGGCGCTGGACGACTTCCACCGCCAGACCGCGCCGTCCGACTGGCTGGAGGGGCTGGTCAAGGCGTACGTCGGCGACTCGATCGCCAGCGACTTCTACCGGGAGGTCGCCGTCCGGCTGGACTCCGACACGCGCGCGCTGGTGCTGGCGGTGCTGGACGACACCGGGCACGGGAACTTCGCCGTGGAGAAGGTGCGCGCCGCGATCGAGGCCGACCCGCGGGTGGGCGGCCGTCTCGCACTGTGGGCGCGCCGGCTGATGGGCGAGGCCCTGTCGCAGGCCCAGCGGGTGGTGGCGGAGCGGGACGCGCTGTCGACGATGCTCGTGGGCGGCGTGGCGGACGGGTTCGACCTGGCGGCGGTGGGCGAGATGTTCTCCCGTATCACCAAGGCCCACACCAAGCGCATGGCCGCGCTTGGCCTGGCGGCCTGACGGGACGCTGTCCCGTCGCCCCTGACGGGGTGAACGACGGTGGTACGTGGGGGCTGACGCCCCCACACGCCCGGGCCCGGCGCTTCGCGCCGCGAGGCGCGTGGGCGGTCCCGCTCGTGGGCGGTCTTGCCTTCCGGGCCCTGCCTATGGGGGGCGTCTTCCGGGTCCCGGTTTCCGGTCCCTGCCTTCGGGGTCCCTCTTCCGGGCCCTGCCTATGGGCCCGCCTTCCGGTACCGCCTTGGGCCCCTGCCTTCCGGGTCCGTCTTCCGGGGCTCGGTGCCTTGGCCGCCCGCAGCGCTCGCGCCGGGGGGCCGGGGTGTGCCGCCGGCCCGGTTAGGTCGCCGCCGAGCGGCGCAGGCGGCGGGCCGGGCGCAGGAGGAGCGAGAGCACGACCGCCGCGACCGCGACCGCGCCCAGCAGGGTGCCCAGGGCATAGCCGGGGCCAAGCGCCGCGTGGGTGATCAGCGCGCCGAAGAGCGCGCCGAGCACACCCGCGCCGAGGACCACGCGGCGTGACGGAAGCCGGTCGGCGAGTCGGTGGACGGCAGCCCAGGACAGTGCGAATCCGAGCACGACGGAGCCGAAAGCTTCCCAGAACACGCGGATCACCTCGCGGACGGCGGGGCGGGCAAAACGGTCACAGGCCGTACTACCCGATGCACGCGGAACGCAATCCTCCTCATGCGGCACGTGAAAGGCCCGGCGGGGCAACCCCGCCGGGCCTTCGCGTCGTACTTCCGTATTCTCAGAGCGATTCTCAGAGCGCCCCGAAGCCCACTCGCGGCTTCGCCGGCTCGCCGATCTCCACGTAGGCGATACGGTCGGTCGGCACCAGGACCTTGCGGCCCTTGTCGTCCGTCAGGCTGAGCAGCTGCGTCTTTCCGGCCAGCGCCTCGGTGACCGCGCGCTCCACCTCCTCGGCGGACTGCCCGCTCTCCAGAGCGATCTCCCGGGGCGCGTGCTGCACGCCGATCTTGACCTCCACGGCTATGTCCCTCCGAACGGTCAGCGTTGCGCGGTCAGCCGCGCCGTACGCTGCACACATTAGCCCGGAGAGACGACACCGATCATCAGTGGGATTCCGAGCCGTGCAGCGGGAAGCCGGCGATGCCCCGCCAGGCCAGCGACGTCAGCAGCTGCACCGCCTTGTCGCGCGGGATCGGCGACTCGCTGGACAGCCAGTACCGCGCGACCACCTGGGAAACGCCGCCCAGGCCCACGGCCAGCAGCATCGACTCGTCCTTGGACAGGCCGGTGTCCTCGGCGATGACGTCCGAGATCGCCTCGGCGCACTGCAACGAGACCCGCTCGACGCGCTCGCGCACCGCCGGTTCGTTGGTCAGGTCCGACTCGAAGACGAGACGGAAGGCGCCGCCCTCGTCCTCCACGTACGCGAAATAGGCGTCCATGGTGGCCGCCACGCGCAGCTTGTTGTCCGTGGTGGAGGCGAGCGCGGTGCGCACCGCCTGGAGCAGCGACTCGCAGTGCTGGTCCAGCAGTGCCAGGTACAGCTCCAGCTTCCCGGGGAAGTGCTGGTAGAGCACGGGCTTGCTGACGCCCGCGCGCTCCGCGATGTCGTCCATCGCGGCCGCGTGGTACCCCTGTGCGACAAACACTTCCTGGGCGGCGCCCAGGAGCTGGTTGCGTCGGGCTCGGCGCGGCAGGCGCGTGCCCCGCGGGCGCGCCGCCTCTGTCTGCTCGATGGCTGTCACGCCGCCTCCCAAAATCGATCCTTGCGTGTTGTGCGCCGCGCCCGCCATCGTACTTTTGGGTAAACCGGCTGTGCGCGGTGCGAGCGCAGAATTTCACGTACCGGACGCCTGGGGTAGCCGGATATTCAACATTAAACCGGCTAAATCAGTGCCAATCAGCGGTAGTCGTCCTCGTCCAGCGTGACCACGCGGGTCTGCTCGGCGGCGTCCGCCTCGTTCGCCACGGCCGGATCGACGTGGGTGAGCGGGTCGTCGGCGCGCGGTTGCAGCTCCCTGTGCTGCTCCGCGGCGTCGGCTTCGGGGGTCTCCTCGTCCAGTGCGGCGGTCGGTTCACCGTTCTCGGTCGCCTCGAAGGTCTCCGGGTCGGTCGGGTCGACGGTCATGGTCTCCCTTTCGCTGGGCGGGTTCACATCGGCGTGCGGGGGCCTGGGCGAACTGCCCTCACGTACGAGCCTAGGAGGTACCCCTTTTAAGCGCTATGCGATCCTGTGACGGCCGCCACATCGGTGCCGGTGTGATCATCTCGTAACATTGCCGCATGTCTTCGACCGAGCTGCCGGAATCCATCGCCGCCACCGCGGCGGGACCACGGGTGAGCGCCGTCCGGGTCGCGGAGGGGGAACGGCTGCGGTCCGTGACCCTGCCCGGACTGACGCTGAACGTGCGCTACCGGCCGTCGGACCGCACCGGACTGCCGCCCGCTCTGTACGTGCACGGGCTCGGAGGTTCCTCGCAGAACTGGTCGGCCCTGATGCCGCTGCTCGAGGACATCGTCGACGGCGAGGCGCTCGACCTCCCCGGTTTCGGCGACTCCCCGCCGCCCCACGACGGCAACTACTCGCTGACCGCGCACGCCCGCGCGGTCATCCGGCTGCTGGACGCCGCCGAGCGCGGGCCGGTGCATCTGATCGGGAACTCGCTGGGCGGCGCCGTCGCCACCCGCGTCGCGGCGGGCCGCCCCGACCTCGTCCGCACGCTGACGCTGATCTCGCCCGCGCTGCCGGAGCTCCGGGCCCAGCGCGGCGCCTGGCCCACCGCGCTGCTCGCGCTGCCGGGGGTCGCGTCCCTGTTCACCCGGCTCACCAGGGACTGGACGGCGGAGCAGCGGGTGCGCGGCGTGCTCGCGCTCTGTTACGGCGACCCCGGCCGGGTCACCGACGAGGGCTTCCGCAACGCCGTGGAGGAGATGGAGCGGCGCCTGCGGCTGCCGTACTTCTGGGACGCGATGGCACGCTCGGCGCGCGGCATCGTCGACGCGTACACGCTGGGGGGTCAGCACGGGTTGTGGCGGCAGGCGGAGCGGGTGCTCGCGCCGACGCTGCTGGTGTACGGGGGGCGTGACCAGCTCGTCTCGTTCCGGATGGCGCGCAGGGCGGCGGCCGCCTTCCGCGACTCGCGGCTGCTGACGCTTCCGGACGCGGGGCACGTCGCGATGATGGAGTACCCGGAGACGGTCGCCCAGGCCGTACGGGAGCTGATCGACCACACCGACCACGAAGACGGGAGCTGATCCGGGGCCGTGGGACGACATAGCCGCAAAGGCCCCGCACCTCAGGGCTCCGAACAGGCCACGGGCGCGGTGCGCGAGGGGGCGGCTTTCGGTACCGGACGCCGGCGCAAGACCTCCGCGGCGGCGCCTCCCGAGCCGCAGCACCACCAGAGCGTGCCACCCACGGGGCCGCAGCAGCCCGTACGGGGCGGCCACCCCGAGCAGCGGGAATCGGGCGGGGCCCGGGGCGAGTCCGGCCGGTACGGCGACTGGCGCGGCGTACCGACCCGCCCGGGCCGGCCCGGCGCCCCGGCGACCGGGGTGGGCGTGGGCGCCCGGATACCGGGACCGCGCCGCGAGTTCGTGGAGGCGTTCGACGGGACCCCGCGCGCGACTCCGCCGGAAGAGGCCGAGGCCGAGCAGCCCGGCCTCCAGGACGGCGACCGGAAGACGGACCGTCCGGCCGGAGCCGGCAAGGGGCGTACGTTCACCGGTATCGCGGCCGCCGCGGTCACCACCGTCCTCGCCGTCGTCGTGGCCGGTCAGGTCACCGGTGCCGGTCCGGACACCTCCGCCTCGCGCCCGCCGGGCGAGAGCGCCGGCCGCGAGGCCCCCGACGACGGCGACGCCCGGTCCGGCCGGTCCGACGAGCGCGCCGCCCCGCCGCCGCCCGCGCGGCGGGCCGCCCCGGCGACGTACGCGCAAGCGATGACCAAGCGGTTCCCGCTCGACCCCAAGCTGACGGGCTCCGGTGAGTTCGAAGTCGTACCGGGCACCGACAGGGCACCCGGCAAGGGACAGAAGGTGCGCTACCGGATCGACGTCGAGAAGGGGCTCGGGCTCGACCCGACGCTGTTCGCGCGGGCGGTCCAGGAGACCCTCAACGACGACCGCAGCTGGGCGCACAACGGTGCCATGACCTTCGAGCGCGTCTCCAGCGGCGAGGCCGAGTTCGTGGTCACCCTGGCGAGCCCGGTGACCACCGGGGTCTGGTGCGCCAAGTCCGGGCTGGACACCACCGTCGACAACGTCTCGTGCGACTCCGCCGCCACCGAGCGCGTGATGATCAACGCGTACCGGTGGGCACAGGGTTCGGAGACGTACGGGGTCGCGGCGATGCTCCCGTACCGGCAGATGCTGATCAACCACGAGGTCGGGCACCGGCTGGGGCACAACCACGTGAACTGCCGTACGCCGGGCGCCCTCGCTCCGGTGATGCAGCAGCAGACCAAGTCGCTGGAGATCGAGGGCATCAAGTGCCGCCCCAACCCCTGGGCCTTCCCCAACGGCTGAGCGGGCGAATCCGCCTCTAGCGCGTCGAAACGCGACGGGTGCCGGAAAGTTACGAGCATTCACCCCTTCCGGTGGCGCAACGGACAACCGTCCATCACGCCACCGGCATATCCGCTTACGTTCTTCCCGCTGTGAGCCGCCGGACCAACGGTGGCCGCACACAAGGGAGATCGGGGGTGTACTCGTGCGGATCGGACTGCTCACCGACGGTGGATACCCGTATACGACGGGTGAGTCCAGGGTCTGGTGCGACCGGCTCGTGCGCGGGCTCGCGCAGCACGAATTCCACATCTACGCGCTGAGCCGCAGCGCCCGGCAGGAGGACGCCGGCTGGGTCCCGCTCCCGCCCCAGGTGCAGCGCGTGCGCACGGCTCCGCTGTGGGGCCCCGAGGACGACCGGCCGGGCGTGCGTGGCGGGCGCGCCGGTCATGGCGGGCGTGCGGGGCGCGCCGGGCGCGCGTACGGCAGGCGGGAGCGCCGGCGCTTCGCCACCTGCTTCGCGGAGCTCGCGGCCGCGGTCTGCGGGACGTCGGACGCCCGCACCGGCTTCGCCGAAGGGCTGTACGGGCTCGCCGAGCTCGGCCGCGAATACGGAGGCCTCTCCGCCGCCCTCCGCTCGGAAGCCGCCGTCCGCGCCCTGGAGTCCGCCTGCCGCGCCGGTGGCGTACGCCGGGGCGCGCACGGTGCCACCGTCCCCGACCACCTCGCCTTCGCCGACCAGCTGGAGCGCGCCCTGCGGCCCCTGTCCCTCGACTGGTACGGCGAGGAGAGCCTGGGCGCGGTCGACCTGTGCCATGCGGCCTCCGGGGGGACCGCCGCCCTGCCCGGACTGCTGGCCAAACGCTTCTTCGGGGTGCCGCTGCTGGTCACGGAGTACGGCGTACAACTGCGCGCGCACTACCTCGCGGTCGCCGACGCGCCGCTGAGCGCTCCCGTCCGCGCCCTGCTCGCCGCCTTCCACGGGTGCCTGGCCGCCGAGGTGTACCAGCAGGCGGCCGTGATCACGCCGGGCAACACCCATGCCCGCCGGTGGCAGGAGAAGTGCGGTGCCGACCGGGCCAAACTGCGCACCGTCTACCCGGGCATGGAGGCCGAGCGGTTCGCGGCGGTCGGCGAGGGCGACGACAGCGGCGATCCGCACACCCTGGTGTGGGTCGGGCGCATCGAGCCCGCGAAGGACCTCGTCGGCCTGCTGCACGCCTTCGCGGAGGTGCGGAGGGAAGAGCCGCGAGCCCGGCTCAGGATCGTTTCCGCGCCCGTCCGCGACGCCGAGTCCGCCACGTACCGCGCGCACTGCGAGGCCCTGGCCGCGCAGCTCTTCCCCGACGAGGCGGCCGACGCGCACGCCGTGGGCGACAACCCCGTCTCCTTCGAGGACCTCGGCGGCCCGTACGCGCCCGACGTCACCGACGCGTACGCCGCGGCCGGCGTGGTCGTCCTCTCCAGCGTGGTCGAGGGCTTCCCGGTCAGCCTCGTCGAGGCCATGCTGTGCGGTCGTGCCACCGTCTCGACCGACGTCGGCGCGGTCGTCGAGGTCATCGGGGGCACGGGACTGGTCGTGCCCCCGCGCAACCCGCGGGCGCTCGCCGACGCGTGCCTGGCGCTGTTGCGCGACCGGGCGCGGCGCGAACGACTGGGCGCCGCCGCGCGCGCCCGTGCGCTCGAACTGTTCACGGTGGAGCAGAACATCGCGGCATTTCACGGCATTTACCTGGAGCTCATCTCCCGCGCGCCCGTCCGGCGCGACGCGGAAACCGTCGGCGCGGACGGCGAACCCCTGCCCTTCGCACACCCGGCGGAGGCGTACGTACCCGGCCACTGGACCGGCCGCGCCCCAGGAGCCGCGGCCACCCCGGCATGGGCCACGGCGGAACACCCGGTGAGGGTGGGCCCGTCCACGCACGGAACCCCGGCGCCGGGCACGTTCCGGTGCGCGGGTTCGGGGCAGGCCGCGGTCACGGACCGGGTGCCGGGCGGGATTCCGGGACGGGCCCAGGGCTCGGACGAGGCCATGGACCGGGTCTCGGCCTCGGGCCGGGATGTGCGTCGAGTGCCGGATCCGGTCTCGATCTCGGACGCGGGCGCGGGTGTGATTTCGAGCGCGGGCTCCGGTCCGCCGGCGCACGGTGTACCGGGCTCCGGTCCGCTCGCGCACTGCGTACCCGACTCCGGCCGTGTACCGGCCGGAGTTTCGGGCCCGGTCTCCGGCCGGGTGCCGGCCGGGGGCTCGGGTCGGGGGGCGGAGGCGGTCTCGGGGCCGGTCGTGGCCTCCTTCCCGGTCGCCGCCTCGTTCCCGGTCGTGGGGAGGGCCGATGGCCATGTCTGACGGAGGCACACGCACCCCGGCCGGGCACGGCCAGGGCGTCCGCCCGGCTGACGGGGCGACTGCCCGTTGGCGCAGCCACGCGGAGGCCCTGTTGTCGGAGCCCGCACTCGGGGGCCATGACGAGCACGGCGCGTCCGAGGTGGTCGGTCACGGTCCGGCGGGCGGTCCGGCGGGCGGCGGCGTCGCGGGGGTCGCCCGCGCGGGCGTCACCCGGCGGAGGCCCGCCGATCCGGTCAAGGCGTTGCTGCACCGGCACCGGGAGCTGTGCGAGCGGGCGGTCGACCCGTTGGAGATCGCCGCCGGGCTGGAGGCCCATGGGGTCACCGACCGGACCGCCGCCCGGTTCCGGCACCGGGACGTGTTCTCGCTCGCCGAGGAGCTGTACGCGCGCGTGCCGCGCGGCGACGACGACACCCGGCGCCGCTCCCCCGCCCGCGCACCCGGCACCGGCGCCTCGAGGAGCGTGCGGGCCGCCCTCCTGGCCCTGCTGCCCGGCGTCGTGGGCGTGCTCACCTTCGCGGGCCTCACCGCGACCGACGGGCCGCTGCGGGCCGCCGTCGGCGTCGTGGGCGCCGCAGGGCTCGCCGTGGCACTCACCACCGGCCCCGGCGCACCGGGCACGCGCGCGTGGACCGCGTTCCTGCTCCTGTACGTCCTGTTCGGCGACGGACTCCTGGCCCAGCTCCTGGCCGGCGGCCCCGACGGAGCCTGGCCGGTGGACGCCCCGCCGCTCCTGGGCATCGCCCTCGCCGCGGCCCCGGCGACCTGGTGCGCCCGGCTCTTCGCGGTGCGGGCGCGGCGCGGACTCGCCGGCAGCCGCGGCCTGGCGGACTTCGCCGCCGGGACCCGCCCCCTGCTCCTCGGCGTCGTCGCGCTCCACACGGCCGCCCTGACCGGACTGGTCGCGCTGGTGGGCACCGTCCTCGGCCACGGCTCCCTCAGCGGGGGCGCCGTCGCTCTCGGCACCCTCCTGTTCGCCGCCCGGCTGCTCACCGGCCACGGCTTCCCCGGGGCCGCCGCCGGCCTCCTCGCCGCATGCGCCGCGGAGGCCCTCGCCCTCGCGTCCGTGCTCGCCGGCCGCGTCCCCGGCTGCGACTGGCTCGCCCGCCCCGTCGAGGCGGTCACCGCCACCTGGGGCTCCTCGGCCGTTCCCGTGCTCGCGTGCGGCGCGGCCGCGCTCGCCCTGCTGGCGTACGCCACCGCCGTACTCGCCCGGGCCTCCGCCCATGCGGGCACCACCGCCGGCTGAAACCGGTCGGTACCCGCGTACACCCCTCTCACCGTCACACACCCCCAAGGAGACAACGACCATGACCCCCCAAACCCCCGCAACGGCCACTCGGCGCGAAGGGGGCGCGCGATGAGGGTGCTGCTGCTCGGTGCCAATGGATTCATCGGCCGTTTCGTCGCCGACCGGCTGCTCGCGGACCCGGCCGTCCACCTGACCGCCCTCGGGCGCGGCGACGACGCCGACGTACGCTTCGACCTCGCGGGCGGCAGCCCCGGCGCGCTCACCCGGTTCCTGGACGCGGTCCACCCCGGTGTCGTGATCAACTGCGCCGGGACCACCCGGGGTGGCGCACGCGAGCTGACCCGGCACAACACCGTCGCCGTCGCCACGGTCTGCGAGGCGCTGCGCCGCAGCGGCTGCGGGGCGCGCCTGGTCCAGGTCGGCTGCGCCTCCGAGTACGGGCCCTCGCAGCCCGGCTCGTCCACCGCTGAGGACGCGGTGCCACGCCCCGGTGGCCCCTACGGTGTGTCGAAGCTCGCGGCCACCGAGCTGGTCCTCGGATCCGGCCTGGACGCGGTCGTCCTGCGGGTCTTCTCACCGGTCGGCCCCGGCACCCCCGCCGGCTCACCGCTCGGCCGGCTCGCGGAGGCCATGCGGCGCGCCATGCAGACCGGTGACGGCGAGCTGAAACTCGGCGGCCTCGGCGTACAGCGCGACTTCGTCGACGTACGCGACGTGGCGCGCGCCGTGCACGCCGCCTCCCTCTCCGCGGCGCAGGGCATCGTCAACATCGGCACCGGCCGCGCCGTACGGCTCCGGGACGCGGCCGCCGTCCTCGCCAGGGTCGCCGGGTACGCGGGTTCCCTGCACGAGCTGGATGCGCCCCCGGTCAGGCCGGCCCTGTCGTCGATGGGGGCCATGGCGTCCATCGGCGCCCAGCGCGGTGAGAGCGGTCCGGACCACCTGGCCCCCGCGTCGGTCCACCCGTACCCCGACGGCTGCGGCGGCTGGCAGCAGGCCGATGTGCGCACCGCGCGCGACCGGCTCGGCTGGCGGCCCCGTATCAACCTGGAGGAGTCCCTGGCCGACATCTGGATGGAGGCGGCGTGCCGCATCTGACCAGCATGGACACGGGGCTCTCCGCGACCGGCGCCGAACGGCTCGGGTTCGGCGTCCCCGGCTACGCCCACCCCCTGCTCGCCCCCGTCGAGTGGGCGGAGCTGACCCGCCCCGGTACGCCCCTGCACTGGGCCGTCCTCAATGTGGCGGACGGCCCGGGGGCCCGGCCCGACCCCCACTGCCTGGAGGCGGCCGGGAAGCTGCGCAACGCGGGGGTGCGGGTGCTGGGCCATCTCGACCTGTGCCACGGCTCCCGCCCGTTCGGCGAGATCGTCTCCGACGCGCACCGGTTCCTCGACTGGTACAAGGTGGACGGCTATCTGCTGGACCGCTGTCCCACGGACCGGGCGGACCTGCCCGCCGTACGGCGCACCACGGCCACGCTGGAGGTGATCCTGGAGCACGCCGACGGCGGCCACCTGGTGCTGGGCCACGGTTCCCACCCGCACCACCGGTACGCGGAGATCGCCGACCAACTGGTGACGTTCTCCGGACCGTGGGCGGAATACCGCTGGTCACAGGTGGCGGAGTGGACCGCCGACCATCCTCCGGAGCGGTTCGTCCACCTCGTCCACGGGGTGCCGCGCACCCATCTCGACGAGGCGATGCGCATCGCCCGCTGGCAGGGAGCCGGGACGATCTTCTTCACCGATCGCACGGGAGACCGCACCGGGAGCCCCGAGGGAGACCGCATCGGACAAACCAACCCATTCGCGGCGCTGCCCGGCTACTGGGACGAAATCGTCTCGCAGATCGGACCGGGTGTCTCGGAATGAGGAGGGCCGTGGCAGTGTTACGGGAGAACAACCGTACTGACTACCGACCAACGGAGTCCCCGTGTCGCTGCCACCCCTGGTCGAGCCGGCTGCCGAGCTCACCGTAGACGAGGTCCGCCGGTACTCCCGCCACCTGATCATCCCCGACGTCGGGATGGACGGGCAGAAGCGGCTCAAGAACGCCAAGGTGCTCTGTGTGGGCGCCGGCGGCCTGGGCTCGCCGGCCCTGATGTACCTGGCCGCGGCGGGCGTGGGCACGCTCGGCATCGTGGAGTTCGACGAGGTCGACGAGTCGAACCTCCAGCGCCAGATCATCCACAGCCAGTCCGACATCGGCCGCTCCAAGGCCGAGTCCGCGCGTGACAGCGTGCTCGGCATCAACCCGTACGTGAACGTGATCCTCCACGAAGAGCGGCTCGAGGCCGAGAACGTGATGGAGATCTTCAGCCAGTACGACCTGATCGTCGACGGCACGGACAACTTCGCCACGCGTTACCTGGTCAACGACGCGTGCGTGCTGCTGAACAAGCCGTACGTATGGGGTTCGATCTACCGCTTCGACGGCCAGGCCTCCGTCTTCTGGTCCGAGTACGGCCCCTGCTACCGCTGCCTGTACCCGGAGCCCCCGCCGCCGGGCATGGTCCCCTCCTGCGCCGAGGGCGGAGTGCTGGGCGTGCTGTGCGCGTCCATCGGTTCCATCCAGGTCACCGAGGCGATCAAGGTCCTGGCCGGTGTGGGCGACCCGCTGGTCGGCCGCCTGATGATCTACGACGCCCTGGAGATGCAGTACCGCCAGGTCAAGGTCCGCAAGGACCCCGACTGCGCGGTCTGCGGCGAGAACCCGACCGTCACCGAGCTCATCGACTACGAGGCCTTCTGCGGCGTCGTGTCCGAGGAGGCGCAGGAGGCGGCGCTCGGCTCGACGATCACTCCCAAGCAGCTCAAGGAGTGGATCGACGGTGGCGAGAAGATCGACATCATCGACGTCCGGGAGCAGAACGAGTACGAGATCGTCTCGATCCCCGGCGCCCGCCTGATCCCGAAGAACGAGTTCCTGATGGGCAACGCCCTCCAGGACCTTCCGCAGGACAAGAAGATCGTCTTGCATTGCAAGACGGGTGTCCGCAGTGCGGAAGTCCTCGCCGTGCTGAAGTCCGCGGGCTTCGCGGACGCGGTGCACGTCGGTGGCGGCGTCATCGGCTGGGTCAACCAGATCGAGCCGGAGAAGCCGGTCTACTAGACCACGCTCGCGACGAGGGGCCGGACCTGGCACGGGTCCGGCCCCTCATGCTTTCCGGGTGCGCTCAGGAGCAGGTCTTGCCGTTCGCCGGGACCTTGCCGTCCAGCAGGTAGCCGTTCACCGTGTCCCGCACGCACGCATTGCCGCTGCCGTACGCGCCGTGCCCCTCGCCCTTGTACGTGAGGAGGACGCCCACGCCCGCACCGAGCTCGTCCGCCATCTTCTTGGCGCCCTCGTACGGTGTCGCGGAATCGCCCGTGGTACCCACGACCAGGATGGGACCCGAACCCGCGGCACTCGCCTCCGGAGTGGCGCTCTCGCCCTTCACCGGCCAGTTCGCGCACCAGCCGGCCGTGTCCCAGGCCATGAACTCGGCGAAGACCGGCGATATCCTCCGGAACTCCGGCAGCAGCGCCCTGGCCTCGGCGGCCGTCGGCCGGCTGCTGCTGTCGGCGCACGAGATGGCGCGCTGCGAGTGGGCCTGTGTGCCGTAGGTGCCGTCCGCTCCCCGGTCGTTGTACATGTCGGCGAGGTGCAGCAGGGCGTCGCCCCCGCCCGACTCGGCCTCCTTGAGGCCCTCGGTGAGGTCCGGCCACATCTCTTTCGAGTACAGGGTCTGGGCGATGCCGGTGAGGGCGAGGCTCTGCGTGAGCTTGCGGCCGTCGACGGTGGACAGCGGCTCGCGGTCGAGCCGCTTCAGCAACGCGGTCACGCGCGCGTTGCCCGCCGTCGCTCCTTCGCCGGTGGACGCGAAGTAGTTGTCCAGCGCCCGCTGGAAGCCGATGGCCTGGTTGCGGGCGTGGCCGGTCGTGTCCGCGGTCGGGTCGACGACCGCGTCCAGGACGGTCCGTCCGACGTTGCGCGGGAACAGGTGGGCGTACGTCCCGCCCAATTGCGTGCCGTAGGAGAAGCCCATGTAGTTGAGCTTCTTGTCCCCCAGCACATGCCGCACGAGCTCCAGGTCCCGTGCGGTGTTGCTCGTGGTGACATGGGGGATGACCTTGCCGGACCGCTTCGCGCAGCCGGCGCCGAAGTCGGCACCGTCCTTCAGGAACGCGGCCTCTTCGGCCGGTGTGTCCGGCGTCAGGTCGATCCTCGCCAGGGAGGCGGCCTGCTCCTTGCTGTCGCGGCACACCACCCCGGAGCTCCGCTCGACACCGCGCGGGTCGAACCCGACGAGGTCGTAGCGGGCGGCCAACTCCTCGAACTGCTCGCTCGCGTGCGGCATGGCGGTCACCCCGGAGGCGCCCGGGCCGCCGAAGTTGAACAGCAGGGAGCCGATCCGGCGGTCCTTGTAGCGGGCCTCCTTGCGGATCAGCGCGATGGAGATGGTCTCGCCGTCCGGCTTCGCGTAGTCGAGGGGCACCTTCACGCTCGCACAGCGCCACTGCGGCCCGGGCTTCTCGCCCCCCGCGGGCGCCTCGCAGCCGCGCCAGTCGGGCTTCTGGCCGGTGAGCGCGGGGGGCAGTGAGGTCATCGCGACGCCCGCGGAGGTGCCGCTGCCCCCCGTACCGCTGCCCGTGTCGCCGCCGCTGTCGCAGCCGGTGACCAGGCCGGCCACCAGCCCTGCCACGACCGTCAGGCCTCCGGCCCGTACCCGCATGGACATACGCCCCCCCAGCTCCTGTATCGAACAGCCATCCTAGGCCGGGCCACCGACAGCGCTACGGGCAGACGGTCCCCGACTTCGGAACCTTGCCGTCCAGCAGGTACGCGTCCACCGTCCGTTTCACACACGCGTCGCCGATGTTGTACGCGCCGTGTCCCTCGCCCCGGTACGTCAGCTCCACTCCGACGCCCTTGCCCAGAGCCGCCGCCATCGCCCTGGCCCCCGCGTACGGTGTGGCCGGGTCACCGGTGTTGCCGACGACCAGGATGGGTGCCGAGCCCGGGGCGCTGACGTCGGGGTGTTCCCACCCGCCGGGCACGGGCCAATGGGAGCAGCCGATCAGACCCCAGCCGAGGAACTGGCCGAACACGGGGGACGCCTTGCGGAACTCGGGGAGTTTCTCCTTCGCCTGCTGCACGGAGAACCGCGCCTTGGCGTCGACGCAGTTGATGGCGGCGTTGGCCGCCTGGAGGTTGCTGTAGGTGCCGTCCTGGTCGCGGCCGTTCATGGAGTCCGACAGGGCGAGGAGCAGGGCCCCGTCGCCGCCGTCCGCCTCGTCGAGGCCCTGCTCCAGGTAGGACCAGTACTCCTTGGAGTACAAGGCCTGGAGGATGCCGTTGGCGGCCTGGGACTGGGTGAGCTTCCGGTCACCGAGGCCGGGGACGGGCTTCTTGTCGAGCCTGGCGAGCAGGTCGGTGATGAAGCCCTCGATCTCCTTGGCGTCGGAGCCGGGCAGCTTGCAGGCGTCGCCGCGCTCGACACAGTCCTCGGCGAAATTGTTCAGGGCGAGCTGGAAGCCCTTCGCCTGGCTGAGTGCGCCCTGCTCCGGGTTGTTGGTCGGGTCGACGACCGCGTCGAAGACGGCACGGCCGATGTTCTGGGGGAACAGGTGGGCGTACACGCCGCCCAGTTCGGTGCCGTAGGAGATGCCGAAGTAGTGCAGCTTGGCGTCGCCGAGCACCTGGCGCATCAGGTCCATGTCGCGGGCGGCGTTGACGGTGCCGACGTGCGGGAGCACGTCGCCGGAGTTCTCCTCGCAGGCGTCGGCGAACTTCTTCAACGCCTCCTGGTAGGTCTTCTCCTCACCGGCGTCGTCGGGCGAGGAGTCGAGCGCGTAGAACGCGTCCAGCTCCCGGTCGTCCTGGCACTCCACGCCCTCGCTGCGGCCGACTCCGCGCGGGTCGAAGCTGACCAGGTCGTAACGGGTGCGCAGGGACTCGTAGCTCTTGGCGAAGGAGGGCAGGCCGGTGATGCCGGAGCCGCCGGGGCCGCCGAAGTTGAAGAAGAGGGAGCCGATTCGTTTCGCCGGGTCGGACGCCTTGGCCCGGATGAGCGCCAGCTCGATCGTGTCGCCGTCGGGATCCGCGTAGTCGAGGGGGGCCTGCATGAAGGAGCATTCCCACTTGGTGCCGCCGGGGAGCGGGGACGGGGCGGTGCCGGTGCCCTCCTGGAGGGCCGGGCCCGGGCACGCGTCCCAGGTCAGCTTCTGGGTGGCCAGTTCCTTGGGCCGGTCCGGGTCCCGGCCGCCCGTGTCACCGCTGTCCGAGCAGCCGGCGACCATCAGGGCGGTGGCGGTCGCGGCGGCGAGCACGGCGGCGGACCGGGTGGCGGGCCGGGCGGCGGCACGCCGTGGGGTGCGGGTGGCGGCGGTCCGGGCGGCTCGGGTGGTCATGGATCCATCGTGCGCCGGGCTCCCGTCCGGCGCCCGTGACGAGGTCCATGCGGGTGGCCGGCCGGAGCCCGTGGAGGCACGCCGGAGCCGGTATCCGTGGACGTGCACCGGAGGCCCGAATCCTTCGGACGGGCGCTAGAGGGCGCCCTTGCGCGTCAGGAAGTTGAACGAGAACCAGCCAGGCAGCACCGGCAACCACAGCGTCATCAGGCGGTAGAGCAGCACCGCCGGCGCCGCGACCTCCGCGGGCAGACCGCCCACGGCCACCAGACCGAAGGTCAGCGCGCCCTCCACCGCCCCTACGCCTCCGGGCGTGGGCGCCGCCGACCCCAGGGCGTTGCCCGCGAGGAACACCACGGCGAGGCTCGCGTAGCTCAGCGGCTGCTCGCCGTCGGAGAAGGCCCGGACCGACGCGTCCAGGCAGAGCACGAACGCACCCGTCAGCAGCAGCATGCCGCCGATGCCGGTGATCAGCTTCCCCGGCCGCTGGAGTACGTCCAGCATGCGCGGCACCACGCCGGCGAACAGCGACCGCAGCCGGGTCGAGACGAACTTGCGCAGGGCGGGGATCGCCGTGACGACCAGGACCAGCACCGCGGCCGTCAGCAGCCCCGCGATCACGGTCCTGGAGGGGGTGAAGTCCTGGGTCTTCTCCGTACCCGTCAGATAGCCGAAGGAGAGCAGCAGCAGGATGTGCGCGCCGAGGCCGAACAGCTGCGAGGCGCCGACACTGGCCACCGCCAGCCCGGGCCGGACTCCGGAGCGCTGGAGGAACCGGGTGTTGAGCGCCACGCCGCCGACCGCCGCCGGAGCGACGATCTTGACGAACGACCCCGCCACCTGGGCGATCACCGTGCGCCCGAAGGGCACCCGCTCGGGAACGAAGCCCAGCAGGCTCATGGCGGCCGCCACATAACTGAGGGCGGAGAAGAGCAGCGCCAGCATGACCCAGGCCCAGTCCGCCCCGGCGAACGTGGAGACGGACAGCGAGGCCTTGGAGATCTGGGAGATCAGGAAGTACACGGCGATCGCGCCGGCGATGATGCTGATGAGCGTGCGCGGCCTGATCCGCTCCAGCCGGGCGGGTTCCACCGGCGCCTGGGGCCTGATCAACAGCACCTGCTGCCGGATCTGGGCCAGCAGGTCCTCCTCGCGGACCTCGTCCATCGCCTCGTCCAGCGCCCGCTTCTCGGCCTGCTTCTCCGCGCGGACAGCCTTGCGGCCGGCCCTCTTCTCCTCCTCGGTCTTCTCGGCGTGATCCTCCAGCCGCGCCCGCTTGGCCGCCTCGGACGCGGCCAGAGCCGCCTCCCGCTCCCGCTGCGCGCGTTCCCGCGCGAGTCTGCGCAGCGTCGCGCGGGTCGAGCGGCTCAGCGCGATCGGCTGGAGCAGCGGCAGACAGTCGGCGACCCTGTCGGGGCCCAGCGCGTCGACGGCGGCCGCCACCGCGCGCTGCGCGCCCACCCGGAGCCCCAGCGTGGTCAGCAGCTGTGCGATGTCCATCCGCAGGACGAGGTCCCCGGCGGCGATCTCCCCGCCCCGGAGATCTGTGATGATCACTTTGCCGGAACGATCCACCAGAAGCGCGTCGCCGGTCAGCCTGCGGTGCGCGATACGCCGCGACTGGAGGGACTTCACCTGCTGCCAGGCGCCCCGCACGACCTCGTCGGTGATCTCCTTGTCGTCCAGCGCGTCCAGCGAACGGCCGCCGAGGTGCTCGTACACCAGCATCACGGCGTCCGGGCCCAGCTCGGCGGTGGCGATCAGCTTCGGCGCGTTGGCGCCGGCGGCGATCGCCGCGTACGCGAGCAGTGCCTCCTGCTCCAGCGCCTGGCGCAGGGACTGCAGGGAGCGGCGGGTGGTGATGCCGCGCAGCGTCAGCCGGCGCCAGACCCGGTAGAAGAAGCCCTGGGCCTGCTGTTCGCGGTCGACGACGGTGACGTCGAGCGGCGGACCCTCCTCCAGCGTGACCAGGTAGCGGCGGCCGCGGTCGCCCTGCTCGGCGGAGTCGGAGACGTCCTCGGCACGCATCGCCGTGACCGGGCGGAAGCCGACGTGTCGCAGGCCCGCGAGGAGGGTCTGGCCGGTCGGCCGGACGTTCGGGGAGCCGACCGCGTACAGCGTGCCGTATGCGACGGTCCAGCCGATCAGGATGGTCAGGATGATCGAGAACGGAGTGGTGTAGTCGGCGACGAGCATCGCGAAGGCGTCGAGCAGCAGCACCACCCACAGCGACACCCGCCAGCGGGGCCTGCGAGCCATTCCCACGGCCGTCATATAGGCGATGACGGGGGCGAGGTATCCATGGACGGGGTCGGTCAGGCCGCCGCCCGCCTGGGGCTGGGTCAGCGCCTCCTGGATCGTGCTGGGTGCCGCCCTGGCGACCCACAGGTCGGTGGCGAGGGTGACGCCGTGCGCCAGTACGGCGGCGAGGACGCCGTCCGCGATGCGCAGCCCGTCCCGCTTGATCAGCCGTTCGATCGCGAAGGCGACCGGGACGAGCAGGACGGCGATGCTGGAGACGAGCCCGGCGACCTTGACGAAGACGTCGGGGGCCTGGCCGGTGCCCTTGCTGATGTCCTCTTCCAGGCCGGTGGTGGTGGCGTGGGCGAAGGCGGCGATGGCGATGACGACGCCGATGGCGAGGATGCCGACGAGCAGGCGCAGCAGGTCGGACGGCCGGTGCACGCGGGCGGCGAGAAGCGGCTCGTCACCGGAGACGCGGTCGATGTGCCTCTCCGCGTTCACGCACACCGTCTCCTTCGTCTGATTCTTCTCCATCGTCTCAGGAGGCCCCGAAGTGGTCGCCACCTCGGGAGGCCGCACATCCTGCCCCTTCGCCGCGTCTGTGTCTTGTTGATCTCGTATCACCGGTCACCGCCCGGAAGATGGTGGCATGACCGGGCCGCGCAGGGGGCCAGCAGGGTGCGTTGCCCGCGTTGTCGGTGGTGTGGTGCAGGATGGACCGGGTGAGTGCTGAGGAGCTTCCGGAGTACGCGGAACGGGTGCTGGAAGTCGCCGAGCTGATCCCGGCCGGCCGGGTGATGACGTACGGGGACGTCGCCGAATGGCTCGCACAGGAGGAGGAGCGCGAAGCGCTCTCGGGCAAGGGTGGTGGTGGGCGACGGGTGGGCGGCCCGCGCCAGGTCGGGCGCGTCATGGCGCTCTACGGCGGGGCGGTGCCGTGGTGGCGGGTGGTACGGGCCGACGGGCAGCTCCTGCCGGGCCACGAGCTGCGGGCCCTCGACCACTACCGTGAGGAGGGCACCCCGCTGCGCGCGGCCACGCGCCACGCCGAGGGGCACCTGCCTCGGCTCGACATGCGGCGGGCGCGCTGGGACGGGGGTGACGGGTCCGGCGGCGGAGGTGGTTCCGGCGGCGGCGCGAGTGTGATGGCTCACAGGTGACAGCTTCGGCCATGCGGCCGTGCGGTGGACAGAGTGGGCATCGTGGGCACGACCGTACGGAGTACGCGTAACGTCGTCCCGCACAGCGTGCTCACCGCACCCACCCAGCATCCTCAGCACCAGCACACCCACCAGGACCGGCGATCCACGTGAGCTCCTCCTCGATTACCACCGGGCGTACGCCATCTCGTGGGCGGACCCCGGGCGCGTACCGACTGGTGCGTACCCCGCCGGCTCCCGTGAGCCCCCCTCTCCTGGACGCATCGCAGCGCGCTGTGGTTGACCATCCCGGCGGGCCGCTCCTGGTCCTCGCCGGACCGGGCACCGGCAAGACGACGACGCTGGTGGAGGCGGTCGCCGCCCGGATCGCCCAGGGCACCGACCCGGACCGGATCCTGGTCCTCACCTTCAGCCGCAAGGCGGCCGTGGAACTGCGCGACCGGATGGCGGCGCGGATCGGCGGGGTGCGCGCCCCCCAGGCCACCACCTTCCACTCCTTCTGTTACGCCCTCATCCGCGCCCACCAGGACGCGGATCTCTTCTCGGAGCCGCTGCGCCTGCTGTCCGGCCCCGAGCAGGACCTGGCCGTACGCGAGCTGCTGGCGGGCCAGCTCGACCTGGAACGGGAGGGACTGGCCCGTATCCACTGGCCCGACGAGCTGCGGGCCTGCCTGACCACGCGCGGCTTCGCCGACGAGGTACGTGCCGTGCTCGCCCGCTCCCGCGAGCTGGGCCTGGGCCCGCGCGCCCTGGCGGACTTCGCGGCGCGCACCGGGCGGCGGGACTGGTCGGCGGCGGCCGAGTTCCTCGCCGAGTACCTGGACGTGCTCGACATGCAGGGTGTGCTCGACTACGCGGAGCTGGTCCACCGGGCGGTGCTGCTGGCCGGTTCGGCGACGCTGCCCGACTACGACGCCGTGTTCGTCGACGAGTACCAGGACACCGACCCGGCCCAGGTCCGGCTGCTGCGGGCGCTCGCGGGCGGCGGGCGGACGCTGTACGCCTTCGGCGACCCGGACCAGTCGATCTACGCGTTCCGGGGCGCGGACGTCAACGGGATCCTGGACTTCCCCGACACGTTCCGCCGCGCCGACGGCACCGCCGCGCCGGTCGCCGTCCTCACCACCTCGCGCCGCTCGGGCGCCGCCCTGCTGTCCGCCACCCGCCTGCTGACCACCCGGATGCCGCTGCCGCGCCTGCCCGCCGAAAAGGCCCGGGCGCACCGGGACCTGGCGGCGGTGCGGGGCGGCGGCCGGGTCGAGGCGTACACCTTTCCGACCCCCTCCACGGAGGTCGACAACATCGCGGACATCCTGCGGCGCGCCCACCTGGAGGACGGCGTCCCGTGGAGCGACATGGCGGTCCTGGTCCGCGCCGGTGGCCGCACCATTCCCACCCTGCGCCGCGCCCTGACCTCCGCGGGCGTGCCGGTCGAGGTCGACGGCAACGACGTCCCGCTGCGCCACGAACCGGCGGTGGCGCCGCTGCTGACCGCCTTGCGGGCAGCGGCGACCCCGGAAGGCCTCGCGCCGCCCGCGCCCGGGGACCCCTCGGCGCCGCCCGAGGAGCGGGCGGGTGCGTCCGTGGAGCAGGTCGGGGCGTCCGGTGAACCGGCGGGTGCGTCCGTGGAGCAGGTCGGGGCGTCCGGTGAATCGGCGATTGCGCCCGGCGAGCCGGAACTGCCGGGCGCCGGGGCGGACGAGCCGGGCGCCGAGCCGGGGGAGCGGGGCGCCGGGGCGGAGACGTCCGGGGCAGTTCCGGGGGAGCGGGGCGACGACGCTCCGGTGGAGACCCGGGTGTGGCTCGACACCGAGACGGCGATCAGCCTGCTCACCTCGCCGCTCGGCGGCATGGACGCCGCCGATCTGCGCCGCCTCGGGCGGGCCCTGCGGGACGAGGAGCGGGCGGGGGGCAACAAGGTCCCGCCGCCGTCCGACGTCCTGCTCGCCCGCGCCCTCGCCGAGCCCGAGCGGCTCGTGGCGCACGACCCGGCCTACGCCCGCGGCGCCCAGCGGCTCGGCGACCTGCTGCGCCGCACGCGCGAGCTGCTCGGAGGCGGCGGCACCGCCGAGGAGGCCCTCTGGCTCCTGTGGAACGGCACCCCCTGGCCCGCCCGCCTCCAGCGCGCCGCGCTCCGGGGCGGCGCCGCCGGCCGCAACGCCGACCGGGACCTCGACGCCGTGTGCGCCCTCTTCGACACGGCCGCCCGTGCCGAGGAACGCACCGGCGGCCGCGGCGCGCTGAACTTCCTCGAGGAGCTCGACGCCCAGGACATCGCCGCCGACACCCTCTCCAAGCGGCCCGTACGCCCCGACGCCGTCCGCCTGATGACCGCCCACCGCTCCAAGGGCCTCGAATGGGGCCTGGTCGTCGTGGCCGGCGTGCAAGAAGGCCTCTGGCCCGACCTGCGCCGCCGCGGCTCCCTCCTGGAGGCCGACCGCATCGGCCGCGACGGCATCGCGGAGCCGCTCACCCCCGGCGCCCTCCTCGCCGAGGAGCGCCGGCTCTTCTACGTCGCCGCCACCCGCGCCCGCGACCGGCTCGTCGTCACGGCCGTCAAGGCGCCCGCCGACGACGGCGACCAGCCCTCCCGCTTCCTCACCGAGCTGGGCGTCGAGCCGAAGGACGTCACCGGCCGCCCCCGCCGCCCCCTCGCCGTGGCCGCGCTCGTCGCCGAACTGCGCGCCACCACCGTCGACCCCGACGCGACCCCCGCACTGCGCGACGCCGCCGCCCGGCGCCTCGCCCGGCTCGCCGCGCTCACCGACGACGAGGGGCAGCCGCTCGTCCCCGCCGCCCACCCCTACCGCTGGTGGGGCCTGTACGAGCCGACCCACGCGACCGCCCCCCTCCGCGACCGCGACCGCCCCGTCGCGCTCTCCGGCAGCGCCTTGGACCAGCTCGCGAACACCTGCGCCTTGCAATGGTTCCTGGGCCGGGAGGTCAAGGCGGACGCCCCCGCCACCGCCGCCCAGGGCTTCGGCAACGTCGTCCACGTCCTCGCCGACGAGGTCGCCTCCGGCCGTACCCCCGCCGACCTCGCCGTCCTCATGGAGCGCCTCGACTCCGTCTGGGACGCGCTCGCCTTCGACGCCCCCTGGAAGTCCGCCCAGGAGAAGGAGCACGCGCGCGTGGCGCTGGAAAGGTTCCTGCGCTGGCACGTCATGGACCGCGGCGGCCGCACCCCCGCCGCCACCGAGCACGACTTCGACGTCACGCTGGAGGCGGGGGAGTACGAGGTTCGGATCCGGGGCTCCATGGACCGGGTCGAGGCCGACGAGCACGGCCGGGCCTACGTCGTCGACTTCAAGACCGGCAAATCGGCCCCCACCAAGGACGAGGTCGCCCACCACCCCCAGCTCGCCGTCTACCAGCTCGCCGTCCGCGAGGGCGCCGTCGACGAGGTCTTCGACGGCCGCCGCCCCGAGCCCGGCGGCGCCGAACTCGTACAGCTGCGCCAGGCCGCGCCCAAGAAGGAGGGTGGCGAGCTGCTGCCCAAGGTGCAGGCCCAGGAGCCCCTCAGTGGTGAGTGGGTCGGCGACCTGCTCGCGACCGCCGCCGGACGCGTACTGGACGAACGTTTCACCCCGTCCACCGGCAAGCACTGCGACCACTGCGCGTTCCGCGCCTCGTGCAGCGCCCGGCCCGAGGGCCGCCACATCGTGGAATGAGCACGAGTGAGGACTGTCAGTGGGGCCGGTTAGCCTCGTTGACCGTGACCACTCGCCTGACCGACCCCGAGCAGCTCAAGGAGCTCCTCGGCATCCCGTTCACCCCGGAGCAGACGGCCTGCATCACCGCGCCGCCCGCCCCGCAGGTCATCGTTGCCGGAGCCGGCTCCGGCAAGACGACGGTGATGGCAGCCCGGGTGGTCTGGCTGGTCGGCACGGGGCAGGTCGCGCCCGAGCAGGTCCTGGGGCTGACGTTCACCAACAAGGCGGCCGGCGAGCTCGCCGAGCGCGTCCGTAAGGCACTCGTGCGCGCAGGAGTGACCGACCCCGACGTCATCGACCCGGACGATCCGCCGGGCGAGCCGCGCATCTCCACGTACCACGCCTTCGCCGGCCAGCTGCTGACCGACCACGGCCTCCGCATCGGTCTGGAGCCCACCGCCCGCCTCCTCGCCGACGCCACCCGCTACCAGCTCGCCGCGCGTGTGCTGCGCGAGGCGCCCGGGCCGTACCCCGCCCTGACCAAGTCGTTCCCCACCCTCGTCAGCGACCTCCTCGCCCTCGACGCGGAGCTCGCCGAACACCTCGTACGCCCCACCGACCTCCTCCGGCACGACACCGAGCTGCTCACCGCCCTTCACGACGCCCGCCTCACCAACGCCGACCTGCGCAAGGTCCCCGAGGCCGCCGCCGCCCGCCGCCAGCTCACCGATCTCGTCATCCGCTACCGCGCGGCCAAGCGGGAGCGCGACCTGCTCGACTTCGGCGACCAGATCGCCCTCTCCGCGGAGCTGGCGCTCACCCGTCCCGAGGTCGGCGCGATCCTCCGCGACGAGTTCCGGGTCGTGCTCCTGGACGAGTACCAGGACACGTCCGTCGCCCAGCGGCTCCTGCTGTCCGGGCTCTTCGGCGGGGGCACCGGGCACCCGGTCACGGCCGTGGGCGACCCCTGCCAGGCGATCTACGGCTGGCGCGGCGCGTCCGTCGCCAACCTGGACGACTTCCCCGAGCACTTCCCCTACGCGGACGGCACGCCCGCCACCCGCTTCTCGCTCAGCGAGAACCGCCGCAGTGGCGGCCGCCTCCTGGACCTCGCCAACGGGCTCGCCGAGCCCCTGCGCGCCATGCACGAGGGCGTGGAGGCGCTGCGCCCGGCGCCCGGTGCGGAGCGCGACGGCACGGTCCGGATCGCCCTCCTGCCCACCCAGGCGGAGGAGATCGCCTGGCTCGCTGACTCCGTCGCCCATCTCGTACGGACGGGCAAGGAACCGGGGGACATCGCCGTCCTGTGCCGTACGGCGACCGACTTCCCCGAGATCCAGGCCGCCCTGGTCGCGCGGGACGTCCCGGTCGAGGTCGTGGGCCTGTCCGGGCTGCTGCACCTGCCGGAGGTCGCCGACCTGGTCGCGGTCTGCGAGGTCCTCCAGGATCCGGGCGCCAATGCCTCCCTCGTGCGGCTGCTCACCGGTCCGCGCTGGCGGATCGGCGCCCGTGACCTGGCGCTGCTGGGCCGCCGGGCCCGGCTGCTCGTCCACCGCTCCCGGGACGACGGCGACGCGGACCCGGACGAGCGGCTGGCGGCGGCGGTCGAGGGCGTGGACCCGGCCGAGGTGGTGTCGCTCGCCGACGCCCTGGACACCTTCCTCGAACCGGCCGGTGAGGACGACGGCCTGCCGTTCTCCGCCGAGGCGCGGGTGAGGTTCGCCCGCCTCGCCACCGAGCTGCGCGACCTGCGCCGCTCCCTGGCCGACCCCCTGATGGACGTCCTCCACCGGATCCTGGCCACCACCGGCCTGGAGGTCGAGCTGTCCGCCTCCCCGCACGCGCTGGCGGCCCGCCGCCGCGAGACCCTCTCGAACTTCCTCGACATAGCGGCCGGCTTCGCCTCCCTGGACGGCGAGGCGACCTTGCTGGCGTTCCTGGGCTTCCTCCGCACGGCCGCGCAGTACGAGAAGGGCCTGGACAACGCCCTGCCGGGCGGCGAGAACACCGTCAAGGTCCTCACCGCCCACAAGTCCAAGGGCCTGGAGTGGGACGTGGTCGCCGTCCCTGGCCTGGTCACCTCCCAGTTCCCCAGCACCAGGTCCCGCGAGTCCTGGACCGCCCAGCCCCAGGTCCTGCCGCACGCCCTGCGAGGTGACGCCCCGACCCTCCCGGCGATCGAGGACTGGGACGCCCGGTCCCTCAAGTCCTTCAAGGACGCCATGAAGGACCACCAGCACACCGAGGAACTCCGCCTCGGGTACGTGACCTTCACCCGCCCCCGCACCCTCCTCCTGGGCTCCGCCCACTGGTGGGGCCCCTCCCAGAAGCGGCCCCGGGGCCCGTCGCCGTTCCTGCACGCGCTCCACGACCACTGCGCGGCGGGCTTCGGCGAGATCGAGGCCTGGGCGGACGAACCGGACGACGACGCCGAGAACCCCGTGCTCCAGGAGTCCACGGCCGATCACGCCTGGCCGCTCCCCCTGGACCCCACCTCACTGGCGCACCGCCGCGCCGCCGCCGACAAGGTCATGGAGTACCTGGACTCCGATCCGGAGCCCGCCCTCGCCGCCTTCCCCGAGCCGGACCTCCCGGGCCCCGACCACCAGGGCCTCGGTCACCATGCCCTCGGCCACCCGGAATCGGACCACCCGGACGCGGACGTGCCCGGACACCCCGACCCCGACGAGCCGTGGCCCGACGAGCCGTGGCCCGACGACCTCGCGGAGTGGGACGACTGGGCGACCGAGCTGCCCGGCGGCCCCGCACCCGCCGACCGGGCGGCGACCACCGCCACCCCCACCGCCCCGCACCCGCACCTCCCCGCCCCCCGCCCCGGCGCTATAACGCCCACGCGGTGAACTTCGTTGTGGCTTAAGTGTGTTAATC